>NZ_QTUL01000018.1:0-59008 GCF_003435675.1 Blautia sp. AM23-13AC
CTAAGAGACTTCCCAACCGCTTGATTAAGAAGTCTTTTAGAGCATACAACACCTGCCGCCTGCTTGTAAATCGCATACTGCTTGACTGCAATGCTTTCCGGATTTCGCATCTCCAAACGTTCAAACAGGATATCCAGCGGAGACTGGTATTCCTCATCGTCCTCTTTTACCTGGGCAGAACCTAACATTTCCATGATCATGGAGAAGTTCTGTTCCTCCGGCGGTGCTTCATGCAGAAGATACAGCATGAGCGCCTGCAGCAAGGCAGTCTCACTTTTCTCCCAAAACGGATCCGAACTCTGCGCTCCTTTCGGCGTGGTGTTTCGGATCAGGTTGTTGATGAGTTTTAGCACATCCTTGTCATCCCGCACATAAGCAAAGGGATTGTAACAAAAAGAGTTTTCCGGATTGATGAGGTCAAACACCCGCACTTCATATCCTTCCCGCTCCAGTAGTCCTCCGGTTTTCCGCAGAAGCTCTCCTTTGGGATCGGTAATCACCATGGAACAGTTACACTGCATAATGTTGACTACAGCATATGCCCGGCTTTTTCCTGCACCGGAACCGCCCACCACCAAAACATTTAAGTTTCGTTTGTGCTTATAGCAGTCCAATCCCATGCGGAAGTTCTGGGTTAAAATGAGATTCTGGGTGTACCGCTTGTCCCGGTAACGCTTGCAGATGGAAGCTGCATCACCCCATTTGGCAGAGCCATGCTCCACCCCTCTTCGATAGTTTCTCTTCTGGGAATAATAAATACCGATGCCTAACACATAGGCGATTGTGAATGTGAACATACACCGCAGCGTGTACGGTGTATAAGAAATAGAAAAAGGCTGATCCAGTTTTTCGGTCAGCACTTGTAAGATCTGTAACAGATTGGTATCCGGTTTTATGGCACAGGCAGTGATGGCGCCTGCCCACCAGACAACGGGCAGAAACAGCAGCCACACCCAAAGATCCGCACGTTTCCATGCTACCTCTGCGGGCTTCTCTCCTTCTTCGCTTTTTCACTCTTTGGCACTTCGTTTGCTGGTCCGTCTATCCTATGAAAAGAATCCTCTCCGGGGATCAGGGCAAGGCTTCGCCCATTCTCCCAATGCATGTGAATCTGCCCGGCATCATCGATAAATGCTACCGTTCCCTGTAATCCCGGCGACATCCCCGGCTCGTCCATAAAGTCCAGGCAGAGCCTTGTTCCTTTCGGATACCGCTTTCGTAATTGTTCCACTTGTTTTTGATCATATATCCTCATAGACATCCCTCCCTTCTGTTACCAGAAGAAGCGCCTGCTGGTGTTTGGTTTCATGACCTTTAAGATCACGCTGTCAATGCCATCACTGTACCTACCCATGGCCAGATACTTGTCCCGCAGCCGATTAAGGGCATTGCGAAGTTCCCGCTGTTCCTCTGTGGTGATGGGAAGCCTTTTCTCGGAAAGCTCATAGGCTCGGACTTTCTGCAGCATGGCTTCTGTCTCTGGGTGAACCGTTCCCCTTTGGCTCTGAGCTGCCAGCTCATCTTTGAGTGCCACCACAAACATATTTTTCATGATGTTATCCGTTTTTAAATAGTAATCTGCCATCCGCATTCCCTCCTGTCTTTGTTACACCCAACATACCACAAGAATCTCCCAATAGCTATCCCAACGGCGGAACTTTTTTTAAGAACCTATCGCTCCGGCTGTTTCTCTTTTTTCTCCTTCTTCGGTGTCTGCTTTGGCGGTTCCTCAAAGGAAAACGCATCCTTGGAAAAGGTCTGCTCCTGTTCCCCGAAATTTCGTTCCATATGGTTGCGGATGGTATAGGCTGCCTGACGCACATCATTCAAAAACCCCCTTAATTCCTGAGGATCTTTCTGTCCGTTTGCCTGCATCTCTGCCACTTTTCCAAACTGGAAACCGGAAACCTCTGCCCCATACCGCTTGCCGATCACATACGCGGCACAGTATGCCTGGGCATTCACCTTCTTCCTTGCATAGTTCCCATCATGCTGATCCAGGGCGGCACAGGCCAGTTCCCGGTTCACTGCATGGAACGTTGTATTCTCATCCATTCCGTTGCGCACATAGACGGTACGCTGTTTCGGGATATACTGTGCCTGAATGCCCTCCGGCAGATTGTCTGCAATCTGCATCCGCACTGGCTGATCCTTTAAGACTGCATGGATCAGTTCTTCCATGGAACGCTGTGGACGTTCCTCCAGCGGTTTCCCAGACATCTGGCTGATGTCAAATCCTTTACCGATGGCATAGCCTGTCCGCATCTCCCCATCTTTTTCATATTCCGTACTGACCATATAGGTGTAGCCATGCACCCCGGATTTCGGAGAACGGTGTTCTTTTTTCCAGTAATCATAGGATTTTACCACCGTTGCCTCTGGATTCTGTCCGTAGATCAACAGAAGATTAGGTGTTTTCTGCGTATTGCACTGCGCCATAAAATCTAAAAATCCCTTTAAAGAATCCCCGTTTTGGAACACCGCCTGGGCCTGGGCATCTACCTCTGCCCACACCTCTTCCCTCTGCTGTTTTTTCATGGCTGCATATTCTTCTTTTGATAACTGCTGTTGTGGAGTTTTTTCTTCCCCTGCCCCACCAGGGATCATGTTCGTTAAATCCATAGCCTTACCTGCCTTTCACTTTCTTCTGTTTCTTTCTCTGCTGATTTCTCGGTTTTCTCCGGCTCTGCTGTTTCTTCTGCCGCTGTTTCTGTTCCGTTTCAATCTTTTTTAATTCCTGCCGGACAGATGGTTTCTCCCCTTTCCAGCTAGTTTCCTGCCCGGAAAAAGAACCGCTGCTGTGCGAGGAAGGTCCGGACAGATTCCCTGCCTTCTCCGCCTGGGTAAAATTTCCCTCCGAAGGAGAGACTTCCCCTACATCAAACAGATGCTCTTCTTCATCCAGTTCAAACTCAATGGTCCCTTCCGGCAGCACCACCTTTTCGGTCTTCACCGGAAGTTCTTCCTTTGCTTCGGTTTTCTCGGTAAACTCTGCATCAATCACACGCTCTGCTTCCTGGACTGGCGCTTGTTCCACAACCGCTTCCCCGGCTTCGGATTTTACAAAGTCCAGATTCATCTTGTCCAGCACCCGGTTCACCTTTGCCGCATCATCGGCAAACACCATGATCTCGGAAAACTGGGGATTCTTCTTATCCCGGATGACCACATACAAAAGCCCCCTGGATTTGGCTTCCCCTGCAAACTCCCGCAGCCTGTCATGGGGAATGGTGAAAAATTTCATTGCCCGCTGTTCCTTTAACATCCGAAGCAGGTTGGTCTTTCCCCTGGTCTTTTTCTGGTCCTTCATTACTGCAACGATCAGCACCGCCAGATTCTTTGCAATGCTCCCGCTGATCCGTAACGTGTGTTCCATGCCTTCCATGGAATACCGGACGATCTGATCTGCCGCATCACCGCCATAGTTCATACGCTCTCACCTCCTTACCGCTTCCGTTCTTCTTCCCTTCGTTGTTTCCCGGACGATTCCTGTACCTGCTCCTGTTCTTTTGCCCGTTTTAACCTCTCTTCCATCTCTTTCGACTGGATTTCGATCTGCTGGCTTAAACGGATCTTCTTCCGAAGTTCTTTTAATTCCCCGTTGATCTCCTGAATCCGCATACTTCCCGGCTCTTTTCGGTATAGCGTTCTTCGCTCCTTCATCAAGGAAAGTACCTGTTCCTCCAAAGGTTTCCGGTATGCTGCCAGCTCTTCCCTGGTGGTGATCCCTTCTTTTTGCAAAAACTCCATCTGCCGGATGCGCAGATCCAGTTTTCGGATATCGGAACGGACCGCATAAGAAATCCGTTTCGGCTTCTGCTGAAGCACTCCCATCCGATACAGATAAGAAAAATACAGCTTTTGAAGTCCGGTAAGTTTCCTCTTTGGAGACTGCACCTGTGTGTTTCCATACACCTGTTGGATCTTTGGACGCAGGATCTTCTCCCGGATTTCTGCCTCCCCATAGCCCTTTCCCAAGGAACGCAGACGGACATACCTCTCCATATCCGGTGTCTTTAATGCCGGATACTTCCGGTTCAGCTTCCAGGTATAGCCCCGCTTCTCCATTTCTTTTACAAACTGACTCCAGGAAAAGCTCACGCCAATGGCATCCCGGATATCCATGCGGATGGCAGTCCTCCAGGTAGGTTTCCCTTCTGCTTCTGCTTTCCACTGGGCATAGTGCATGGCTTTCCCCTGGTTCGTCTGGATCACGGAAAGGCCGTATTTCCTGCATAAGTCATCCGAAATCCGGCGCACTTCGGTAAAATAACTTTTGGCATTGCTATGGTATTTCTTCCCATCCACCATACTCACTGAATTCCATACCAGATGATTATGGTAATGACTGGTATTCAAATGGGTGGTGATTACCACTTCAAACTGCCCTTTCAATAACTGCTCTGCCAGCTCCTGTCCAATCAGATGTGCCAGTTCGGGGGATACTTCCCCTTTTGCAAAGCTCTGCACCAAATGATAACCCTGTACCCCGCCTTTCTTATGGAAGCGCTCTTTGGTCTTTACCATATCCGCATAGGCATTTTCACAGGTACACCCCATGGCATCCTCAAAAATGGTCTCTTCTGTTTTTTCCCGGTTTAATGCATAATCAATGGCTTCTTCCAAAGAGCCGGCGCTCTTGGTGGTCTTCGTCCGGTCCTTCACATAGTCGATGGAACGCTCCAGGCGGTGGACGGGGAGGACGCTGGTATATGCCATCTACCATTCCTCTTTCACCAGACGCCAGGTCTCTTTGGAAATCCGGAGCATTTCCTGTACGCTGGCTTCCCCTGCCATCCCTGTTCCATTGGCAACATGGGCAAGCTGGTTGGCATTGTTGCAAAGCCCCGCAATCTTTCGAAGAAGTTCTGCGTGATGCTCACAGGGCTTTGTCTGAAGCTGTGCGCCTAAGATCAGAGATCGTAAAAATTCCTCCCTGCTTAGTCCACTCTTTGCGACCTGCCCGTCCAAATGCCGAAGTTCTTTCGCATTCAGACGGACAGGAACTACATGGTTTCGTTTTCTCATTCAACCACCTACCTTTTCTTCTTTTCTGCTGTCTCTAAGGGATACACCTGAATCCCTCTGCGTTCCATCTGCCAAAGGAATTCCCCGATTTCCCAGACCTGCCCATTCACATCTACCTGCTTTTCATCCACAAAGCGGCAGATCCCAATCTCTTTCGTTCCGTCCTCTGCCATCATGCAAAGACTTTCCCCATCCAAAAGGGAGAACCTTTTTCTCCCTTCCATATCTCGGAACTGGATCTGTTTTGGTTCTCCCTGTTTCTGTCTGCGAACCCGTATCTGTTCCATCTGCTGATCCTCCTGCTTTCCGGCAACTACACAGCACATGATCCCAATGCCAAAGGCTGCGCCTGCCACTATCCCAAGAGCCATTCCTGCAAAAAACATTTCACTTCTCTCCTTTCTCGACTGCCGGGGGATTGGGGTTCTCCCCAAAGTGCGTTTGGATATCCAAACGCTATGCTTGCAAAACCAGTTCCATCGATTTCCATCGACTCCCCCATGCAGAATCGATTATGATTCCTTTTCTTTAATCTTGATCAATCCATCTAATGTGGTGCAAATGATATGCAATCGGTCTGCTGTACTGATATCGGTATTCATTGTTCCAGTAACCTCTTTTCCACAGACCACCACCATCCGGCACCGCTTTAAGATTAAGTGGGACATCCGGTTGTATGCCTGCGAATCTTCGGCTTCCCCTTCATCCAAAAAAGGAAGAAATCCAAACCTCGGACAAATGGGCACATATCCCAACTCATAAATCTTCCGGCAATATCGTTGCACCTTCACTCTGCTCTCTTCTGCAGAACAACACACATAGGCCATCGCCTGTTCCATCGCCTCACTCCTTTCCTGCATCCACGTGGATGCACTTTTCTTCTTCAGAAATAAATTTGGACATCCATGTGGATGCCCTCGTTACTCTTCCTTTTCTTCTTCGTTTTCTTTTGCTTCCAGTGCAAACTTCACACGGTCACTGCCCAGCTTATAATAAGCATCGGTCACTTCAATGCCTACTGCCTCATAACCTTCCTCCACCGCCGCAAGGATGGTTGTCCCGGCTCCGGAGAAAGGGTCTAAAATTCTACCACCCGGCTCACAAATCTGAATTACATCCTTCATAAGCTGCAGAGGCTTTTCTGTTACATGGATACGATTCTGGGGATTTCCATAACGGAACACACCGGGAAGGCAGGACACCGGACGGCTGATCGGCATCGGGCCATTACTGCCCCACACAATATACTCAGCCTGCTGGCGAAAGCGCCCCTTCTGAGGTCGGGAGTTTCCCTTATCCCACACTGCAGTTCCTCTCCAGATCCAGCCTGCCCACTGAAGGGCATCGGTAATGGATGGATACTGTCTCCAGTCAATAAACAAGCAGATCGGTGCGCCTGTCTTGCAGGCTTTTCGCACATCATACAGCCATTCTGCCATCCAGTGAGTCCAGGAACGCTGGTCCTTATTATCCCCATCAAAATCCGGCAGGGCATTTTCCGCTTTCATACTGCTGTATTTCTGGTTGGTCGTGCGATTTCGCTCATTCTGTTTTGTTCCCCCGGACGCATAAGGCGGATCGGTGATGACTGCATCAAAGATTCCCGGCTGAAATGCTTTCACCAGTTTCAGCGTATCTCCATGTAAAATTGTCCAGTTTTTCCCTCCGGTATATTCCTCCGGGTATGTTCCTTCTTTCAATAAGTTCCCTAACTGCAGGGTATTTTCCATAGGCATCATCCTTTCTTATCAGCGCTCCGGCTGTTTTTTACTTTTTGTTGCTTTTCTTCCCACATCTCCTTTGATGTGACAAAAGATAACTTCATCGGCATTCTTCCTTCCCACATTTCTTTTGGGTCTTGGTGGCTTTCTGAAAATCTTTGCTCAGTTCTGTTTCTACATACTCACTGATGATATGAAGCGCCTGATAATAGTTCTCTGATTTTTGGACACGTGCAATCATTTCCTTCGCTGCTGGTTCCTGCCCATTTTCCTGAAGCAGTTTATTTGCCCTTGCCAGAATAGAGAACACATTTCCATCCTGTCCCACGAGCTGCATCTTCGGGCGTTTCGGAACATTTGCCTGATTTTCTTGTTTCTCCGACTTTTCTTTTGAGACTTCTGGTTTGGCCTGTTGAAATTCAAAATCCATTGGACGCCAAAAGTGTACACACAGTTCACCACCCTCTACCGGAATCTCCTGCTGTTCAAAGCCTTCTCCCCATCCATCACTATATTGTCCGGTAAGATATTCACACAGTTCCGATAATTCTTCCGTTTCCAGATACTCCTTTAGTTCTAAGATTGTACAGCCATATAACACTCCATCAGCTTCTTTCACGGATGGAACTGCGGATAACACTTTTTCTTTGATGGCAGCACTTCCATCAAAATAATCCATCAGATTATCTGTCTTATCATCCTCATGTCCGACACGGCTATATTCCGCAATCTTCTCTTGAATTTCAGAAACATACGGTATCAAATCTGCTCCATCAAAGAGTACCTGTTCTTCTTCTAATTCATGATATTTCTCTCCTTCCCAATCTTCTTCCATCTCATTTGGAAGAAATGTTCCTGTCAGTGGTGTCAATAATTCAATTTTTAAAGTATCTTCCATTTGTCTCACCTCCCTCGTTCCCTTCGCTGTTTCTGCTGTTTTTCCCATGCCTGTTTTGCCAGATCTCCATAATCGGCTCCTTCTATCTGAGGTAAGTTACAGACCACGGTATAATTTTTCCCATACTGCTCCTTTAACTGCTCGCATGCCCATCGCCCGGCAAAATCATTATCGGTGCAGATTTCAATCTCTGTCACCTCTGAATGCTCTTTTAGGAAATGTTCCAATGCCTCCGGGCGTTTCGTCTTCTTCGTTGCTTGTTCCGCACCTTCTTTTGGTGCTGCAATCCCGCCCAGAGACAGGCGGTACTTATCGGTCCGTCCATCTTCCAGTGTCATGTGAGCAAGGGCGTCAATGCAAGCTTCATATACTGCCACCCGGCAGCTTTTCCCTAAAGGTGGAACACAAAAACTATATTGTTTTTCACTGCTTTCCTGTTCCATCCGAAAGCTCTTTCCCCGATTATCATTGATTCCTCGCAGGAAAGCATACTTTGCATGTTCCTGTTCATCCAGTCCAACAAAAACAGCGTTATGATATGGGGCGCTCTCATACAGGATTCCAAGCTGCACACAGTAATCCAGAACATCATCCCGAATTCCCCTTTGGTTCAAATATCTCCGCACCCGGTAAAAGCTGTCATTGGGCAGGGGCAGGGAAAAGAGCTTCTTCCTGGGCGCTGGTTCTGCTCTGGGAACATACACAGGCGTCTGCTCACACAGGATTTTTACGGCTTCCGTATATCCCATGCCATCTACCTGCATCAAAAACCGAAGGGCAGACATTCCACCGATATCCCTGGATTTCCAATGCCATTTACTTGTGATCTCATTGATCTTAAAACTGTCATGGTCCTGAAGCTGCCATTCGTTTCTTGTCCTTGTTTTCTTCAATCTCCCCGGCTGGTATGTCTGCAGATACTCATAAGCTCTCACCTGCTTGGCTGCCTGATATTCTTCTTCGGTAACCCAAGCCATCAGATTACCGCATTGCGAAGAGCCTCGACCTTATCGGTGCGCTCCCACGGAAACTCTTTTCTTCCGAAATGCCCGAAAGCTGCTGTCTGTCGGAAAATCGGACGGGTAAGGCGCAGGCTATCCACAATCTGCTTCGGAGTCAGCCCAAACACCAGCGGGATTGCCAGCTCCAGACAGTCATCGGCACACACCTTCCCCGTACCAAACGTATCCACCTGCACCATCACCGGCTGGGCAACCCCAATGGCATAGGCCAAAGACACCTGACATCTGCTGGCAAGTCTCGCAGCGACAATGTTCTTGGCAATGTATCTGGCCATATACGCTGCCGAACGGTCTACTTTTGAACAGTCTTTCCCAGAAAATGCTCCGCCGCCATGGGGAACCATGCTGCCATAACTATCTACCATTAGCTTCCTTCCGGTCAGTCCTGTATCCGCATCCATGCCTCCGCAGACAAAACGACCTGATGGATTGATAAAAATTTTTGTATCTTCATCTGGCGGAAGGAGACGAAGTGCCGGAAGAAGCACCTTTTTTCGGATCTCTGCTTCCAGTTTCTTCAGATTCTTGTCCTCTGTATGCTGACAGGACACTACCACACTGCCCAGTCGAACAGGCTTTCCGTTTTCATACTCTACGGTCACCTGAGCTTTTCCATCGGGCAGAATTCCCTGAATATAAGAGCTTTGTCTGCAAGCAGATAATTCCCGGACAATCCGATTGGCCAGCACTACGGGCATGGGCATGAGCTGCTTCGTTTCATCACAGGCATATCCGATCATCACACCCTGATCCCCTGCCCCTTGGAACCAGTCCATTTGATTGTCAGACACTCCTTCCCTTTGTTCTTTTGAAGTATCGACTGCCCCTGCGATATCGGGACTCTGCTGATGGACAAAGGTATCCATTGCAATCCCCTCACTGGAATACCCAATATCAGACAGTACCTTTCGCACGACTGCAAACACATCCGGTTCATAGGCACTGGTAATCTCTCCCGCCACAATAATATTTCCTTTTGTAGCAAGCACTTCGCAGGCTACTCTGGAATTTTCATCATTCTTCAGACACACATCCAAAATTGCATCTGCAATCTGGTCGCACAATTTGTCCGGATGTCCTTCTGTTACTGCTTCTGCTGTATAAAATTTTCTCATATGAATTTCCTCTCTTTCATGCAAAAAAGGCAGGATACCTTCCTTTTCACGGGAACATATCCTGCCAGCTTTCTTATTACTTTCATTTTTTTATTATCATAAATCTTTCCAAAGAAAAACTCCCCAGATAAACTGGGGAGCCTCCAGAAGCTATACCTTACGGTCCTACGGCTTCGTTTAAACATTTATAAAGTACCCACTGTATCTTGATTGCTCAAGCGTGGGACTTAATCATAGTATCTCTGTTCTTCTTTATTATATGCAACTACCTTCTCTTTGTCAACAAATTTTTAGCAGTCACATTTTACAGGTTGTATGCTCTTTTGAATTTTCCTTTTACAAGATTAAAATCTTCCGGTGTTAAAGTACCAATACATCCTCGATTTGCATCCAGCCTTGCCTTACTAACTGCACGTATCTCCTCACACTGGATCATACTGTCTTTATCCAAAAATTCATAAGTATGCATAGACGCTGGTATGGTTCTTCCCGGAATCACTTGCTTTTCTTCATCTTCTGTATCAGAATATAACAAAAACCATGAATCCTGAATCGGCAAACATCTTGCGTTTACTTTTCCTTTTGCATCGGTAATACAAACAACTACCACTTTTTCAGAATTATTGATTTTATTATTGGACATCACCAGTACCGGACGCATTTTATTTTTCTCCGTTCCTATGTTATATCCCAAATCACAAAACCATATTTGTCCATGTAAAACCTGTCTATGTTTATTCGTATTAAATTTTGATACCCGATTGTAATTTACTTTATCTTTTGTCCAACTGGCAATATTATAATATTCCTGTGCTTCCTGATTCATTCGCATCACCTACTCATATATGATAAAATTCATTATAATTCACCCAATGTGTATCTTCAACTACTTTTTAGGCTTTTCAATAAGTCTTACACCACCCAAAACCATTTCTTATCTGTCCTATAATAACGAAAAGACCCCCGTAGGAGTCTCTCCGGACTACAGGCTTCACAAGTTTCTGTAGTGCGATCACTAGGCATAGTGTAACCGCTTCTGACACACTTGTCAAGAACAAAAGACCTTGTATTTCACATTCTACGCATCTGGTTTTTGCTATCCTATAAAACTACGTTTTACTTCTGATAAAAATTCTTTCTCTGTTATGCCAGCAACCTGGGAACACAATTCCACAGATACCCCATATTGCTTATAAAATCCTAATGCAGTTACACTTTTTGCAAAGTCTGTTGCTTGTTCTATCGTTTGCTTTGTATCGTACAATACTTCTTTGGGTATCTCAATAACAACCTGCATCTTCTTCCCCCTTTCACATTTATTTTGTTTCATGCTGCTGTCGAAATTCTGCAAAGACTTCCGATGCCTCCCATACTCTTCCGTTTTCCATATCCTTATATCCTGCATCCAGCTTCTGATGAATCTCTTCCACAGTCATGAAATCGGCATTGATAGCACCGTTCATTTTCTGCTTTTCGTCTGAACCCATGCACTTTGTTTGTTCTTTCTGATCCATGGAACACCTCCCTGTCTTTATGAAATGATTGTAACGCTTTTTTAGACAATTGAACAGAGTTTTTCTATTTTTAAATACTTCTTGAAAACACTCTTCCGATAGATAGAAGATGCATCCAGATAGCTGCAAAAGTCCCAGTCTTCGAACACTTTCTGACACTACATCACGCCACATTTCGTTGTGCATCCTACATCCTCGAACACTTTTTTGTATAATAGTACTGTCTTTTTCATGCAACCTTGTCTCACATTCTGCACTTTTCGGGTGCTTTCAAACACTTCCCGGCAACTTCAGTTCCAGAAAGCCACCAAAGGGCTGGAAAAGCACCCACTTTTGAACACCCTTCCAACACTACAAGACTACACAAGCCGCCACAACTTGTTGCACGTTCCTTAACTTTGAACACTTTTTGTTCCGTAGCATCACTTTCCGACTTCCATCCCGTCTCACATTCTGCACTTTTGGGGTGGTTTTGAACACTTCCCGCAGGAGATTGCTCCAGATCACCGCAGGATATATCCAGAGAGTAGAAGAAAGTACCTATCTTTGAACACTTTCCCCATTTAAGTCCCTACTTTTACTGCTACAAGGATATTCCGGGCTTCCTTCCACTCATAAGAACAGGTTACCAGCGTCAGCGTTTTCTCACAACCTGCACCATCTACCCCTGTTTCAAACAGCGCCAGCGCTTTCGCCTGCACTACATAAGCCTCCGCACCCTGCGGACTGTGAAAAGATGCCTGCTGAAAGTCAAACATGGACACATCGGCTTTCAAGACTGCCGCTATCTGGTATTCTTCCATGCCTTCCTGTGTCTGAAAAAACACCTTGGGATGTGCTTTCCAGTAATCATAGGAAACGTACTGATCCAGATTCCCGAACATTGCACCGCTGTTCATGTTGTGACCGTAGATGGTCAGATTCCCGGATTCTCCCAGAATACAGTCTGCCTGGAGGAATAAACTTCCATTGATGTCGTAGTTTCCCCGGTAATCTCTCCGCAGATAATACTCTGGATCTTCCACATTGCTCTGCAGTACCGGATAATCGATGCCACTCTCCGGGATCGTAAGCCAGCCCCGAACATTCGGATACTTACTCTGGAGGGATCGAAGGTCAATGGCAGACACTTCCGGTTCTCTTCCAGCCTGTTCTGGTTTCTGTCCCGGAGAGCCCCCGCCCGGAGGAATATCCTCCGGGAAGCAGGTTTTTAACTCCTCCACCAGTTCCCGATTCTGCCGGGGAACGGCCACATAATCATAATAAAGCAGCGCCGCACTGAGCATACAGACAGCACACAATACTGCCTGCAGCATCCACAGCTTATTCTTCTTTTTTCGTTTCATCTGCTTTTTCTGCTTTTCCATGTTTCTTCTTATAAATCATGGTTGCCATGAGTCCGGCCGCTGATACTCCTAAAAGTACAAACAGCAGGATTGGTTTCCATTGGTCATCGCCTGTCTGCGGTACACCCGGTGTTTCCGGTGTTCTTGCATCCTTCATCTCCACGTTCTGAATCTCCATGGTATCTTCCAGTGTAAATTTCACATCCTCTGCGATCTCATAACCTTCCGGTGCGGTGATCTCACGCAGAGTCAGCTCTTCCCCTACTGGAAGTTTCTCTACCAGATGAGGTTTCCCGTCCGTTACCCACTCTTCCAGAATCTCACCCTCTTTATTTAAGATCTGCAGCTTGGCTCCTTTCAGTTCTTCGCCTGTTGTAATATCCGTCTTGGAGATTTCCACTTTGGAATAGGCATCCTTCATCTCCACCTTGGTCACACTGCCATCTTCCTTTACTTCAAACTCGATATCTTCCGCAGATACATACCCCTCTGCATAAGGCGGCAATTCTTCATGGAGCGTATAAGTTCCCTCTGGCAGTCCATATACCACGTGCGGTTCTTTCGTACTGATCCACTCTTCTACAATGTTGCCCTCTTTATCGATGATCTGCAGCTTGGCTCCTTCCAGTTCTTCCCCGGTTGTAGCATCGGTTTTCGTAAACTGACTCTCAGTCGGCTGGTTTTTCACCTCTTTTGTCAGCTTGATTTCTGCAAGGTTCTGGTCTGTGTAAGAGGCATCGATCTCCCAGATTTCTTCATTTGGAAGATAACCCGGTTTTCTCACTTCCTCTTTCACATAATATTTCCCATGGTAGAGGTCGCTGTCAAAAGTAAGCTGTCCGTTCTCATCGGTTGCTTTTTTCTCCAGTAGCATATCCTTTTCTACAAGAACCTCACCCTGCTGGGACAGAACATCTTCTTTTGCGTACAATCCAAAAATAACGCCTTCCAGCTTCTCTTCTGTGACTGCATCTTTTTTCTCTACAGAAATGGAAATTTTCTGTCTTTCATTTTTATAGGCAACGCCTTCATAAACGACAGCCTGAGTATCATCCTTTGCAGTCAGGGTAAATTCCTTCTGTTCCGGGTTTAATACAAAGTGATCCCCTGCCACGGTTTCTTTCAGATAATAAGAACCCAATGGAAGATTGTTCACCACTGCTTTTCCTTCTGTATCTGTCACAAGGGTTGCTACCAGATCATCTTTTTCATAGCGGATGACCGGATTGCCCTGTTCATCTTTTGCTCCATCTGGAGAATAAATGGTGTCCTTAGCATACAGCTCAAAGGTTGCCCCTTCCACGCCGGATTCTTCATATACAAAGTCATGGAACACCCCTGTATCGGTATCCTCTCCGATCACTGCATCTTTGATTTTTCCTGCCAGTCTCTTGGCTTTTGCAAGCAGGGAATCTCCCTTCACCTCTACTGGCTGTTCCCCGGTTTTCGTTAGTGTCAGGCTTCCCACCTGTTCATCGTTTGGCTGCTCTACTTCCACAATGACTGCTCCGGTATCCGGATCGATCTGATGGGCAGTATCCGAGGAAACGGTGATCACAATTCCTTCTTTGGAATTCTCTTTGTAAGTTCCTTTTCCAGTCACTTCCAATGGAGAAATCACAGTTTCCCCTTCATACAAGGACATTTCATACCCCTGTCTTACAAATCCTTCCGGTGCTTTCACTTCTTCAATCCGATAGGTAGAACATTTCAGTTCTTCCGGTGTTACCAGATAGCCTTCCTCATTCGTCTTGAAAACACTGATGGTCTCTTTCTTCGGATAATATACCGTCTGCTCTACATATTCCCCTTTTTCCATATCAAAGATTTTATAAGATGCACCTGCTTTTAATACCGGATTTCCCGTCTGGGCATCTTTTTTTACAATCTTCAATAAAAATTCAAACGGGCGGTCATCAAAGATTCTCCATACCATAGGTTCTCTGCTGTCCTCGTCCACCCGTACCAGGAACGGATCCACTGCTTTTAAGTTTTCCGGCACCGTACTTTCTTCTACGACATAAAGACCGTACGGAAGCTCCGGGCTGATGGCATACCCCTTTTTATCGGTGATGAGTTCCGGCACTGGAACTGCCTTTCCATCCACATATGTCACTGCTACCTCTTCTTTGCTGAAATCATATCCTCGGAAATCCTCTGCAGTAAACTGGTTTCCATTGGATGGTTTTAATTCCCCACTCTTTACTTTGGAAAGGTTGCTTACCAGATACACTTTAAAGCCTGCCCCTTCCACAAGATCAGTCTCCGTCTGGTCTCCATCCTCACTAATTTTAATAAGCTGGAATGCCTGTTTCTTTACCTGCTCCTGCACAGTCAGGTCTCTTGTGACCTCTGCTACTTCCTGTCCTTCATAAGTGAGGTTCACCTCATACTCCGTAGTATCCACGGTATAACCTTCCGGTGGTGTGATTTCTTTGACATACATCTTTCCCAGATTCAGTTCGGAAAAGTCCAAAGTACCATCTTCCTTAATCACACCCTGAGCAATGAGACTGTCTTTTTTGAACAACACGCCTGTTTTTCCGTCTGGATGTACAATATCCTCTCTGGCATACAAACCATACACGGCTCCTGCAAGGGCACTGTCTCCCTGTGGAAGAAAGGCTTGTGTCTCCTTATCAATCTTTTTAATATGGACAGCCCCTTTTACTCTGTCATCCTCTGCTGTGATAAGAACAGTTTTCCCTTCTTTTACATCCACCTTATGGATTACATCGCTCTGCACATACTTGTCCGGGGCTTTGATTTCCTTCACATACACGGTTTTGATAGCGGATTCGAAGTAATCACTGACGGCCTTTCCATCTTCTCCGGTAACTGGCATTTCCATCAGCAGATGTTCACACTTACTGTCTGTATAAATGCCATACACCGCACCATCCAGTGGATTCTTAGTATCTGCATCTTGTTTGAGAAGTTCAATTCTTGTCATCTCCAGCCAGTCGACTGTAAAGCTGACCGGATTTGCCTTTTCCGATTCAAACACTCCGATATCCTGATTATTGTTTCCGGTAGATAACACCAAAGTTCTCCAAGTCTCTCCGACAGAACCGTGCAGTTCCCCGGAGGAATAGGTTCCGGTATAAAGCATCGGTGCAGTCAGATAAAAGGTATCCCCACCATAAATCTGCAAACTTCCATTCTCTACTGAAGTTCCCTTAGTCTTGTTATAAACTGTAATGTCTTTTGGAACACTCACGGATATATAGTTTCTATGGTCTCCGGACAGTGTGATATCCGGTGTTTTCTGTACATTTCCATCACGGACTGCTTTTACCGATGTCTCGGAAAGAGAAATCTCCCCTTTCGGCGGCTCCTCCATAGCAAACAAATAATCAATGTATGCAATCACTCCGGCATTTACAAGGTCATTATAATCACAACCTGTAAATCCGGCTTCCCCTGCATAGGCATAACTGGCTGCGATATGGGTATACACATACTTCTCTTCCTTTGTCTTTCCGGAAAGATAGTTTTCCGTGATATCTCCTGCACCGCCATAGCCATAATACAATACTTTCTGCAGATTCTTATTGCTATCCAATACCTGTGCCACATAATCCCCACTTGGCGGTGACGCACGATGGGATTCCAAACAATAAGCAATCTTTCCATTTACGGTAAACCAACAGGTCAGATAATTTCCAATATAACTTGGATAGTAGATGGTCTCTCCTTTTTCCAGATGTACGGTTTCCCTTGCAGTAAAGGTATTGTCTGCGCCGGAAAGCATCATCACTTCCCCTTCCTCAATTTTTTCTTCCAATTCTCTCGCTTCTGCCTGTGCATCTGCATCCCCTCCGGATACGGTCACTTCCACATCCGGAAACTCCTGCACAGGCGTCTCCGAATCTTCTTCGGATTTCGTATCCTCTTTCTGTTTCTGCCCACCGTTTTCTTCTGCATGGGCCTGCCCTTCCGTATCGGTCAGAATAATCTTACGGGTAATAGAGTAGCTGTCACGCTCATCTTTTGGCACAACCCAATACGTTGCGATATACGTGCCTGCCTGGTCTGGATGATACGCACTGCCATCCTCTGCTTCGATACGTTCCAAAGTCACATCCTCTTTTTCTGGATCATACTGAATCCCTTCCATGCAGGTCTCTGCCATAAATTCCTTGTCGGAAACATCTTTGGTGATATTCTCTGCAGTCACTGTCTGCTCAGAAATTTCCGACACCGGATGCTCCGATTCTGTCTTACTTTCTTTTTCTGTCACAGCATTCTGTGAAATTTCACTTTCTGCCGCATGGACATCCGCCAAATTTCCAAGCGGACTAAGGCCCATGAGCAATGCGAGCCCGAAGGCTGCAAGTCTTGTTTTGATATTTCTGCTCTTCATTGCATTCTCCTTTTTCGTCAAAAATACCGCAGAGGCTTTCCCCTGCGGCTTTGTTATCTGCTTACTTCTGTTTTCTTTTGACTGGTTTTTTGTCTGCCCACTTCCTGTCTTGTACGTTTTAACGCATCGGTCACAGAGCGGCTGGAAATCCCATTTTGATGGCAGCCTTCCACAATCCCCATAAAATAGAGGTCTGAAGGAATCGCTGGTTGATCCTTATACGGAGCATTCATGGTATATGCCATGACTTCCCTTTTCATGCCATCCTTGCCCTGAACAAGAACAGGCTCCTTCCCATAAAGATGGGGATAACCTTCATAAAAGTCCAGGCTCTTTTCACACTCCGGTGTAATCTTCCAAAGTACACCTTCCACCCGGCTTCCCTCTTCCGGCAGAATGGTGGCAACACCGCTTCCCTTACCCCTGCCACAAAAGGTCAGGCGATACCCTTCCAAATAGACAGGCTCTACTACAGAAGCTGCCGGACAGCGGTATGCCATCTGGTCTAAGTTCATGTTACTGCCATAAGCAAAATAATACGTTTCTTTCATCTCTACCTCCTATCGGGCATCCTCTGCCCGATGATTTCTGTTCAAACATTCATACTGGCTCCGGTCATATCTCCACGCCCGATTCCCTTCCAGATTGGTAAGCAGATGTTCCCGGACATTTTTATATTCCGGTCCAATGAGCCCCAGCCGCAATAAAAAGGTACGGAAGGTAAATGCCGGATTTTCTGTAATCTCTGTTTTCCGCATCTGGGTGCATTTCTGATTGATGGCCTGGGCGGAAATGGCAAGCGCCAGGGTGATATTTGCCCGCACCTTTCCTGCATGGAGGGTGCTTTCAAAACACCGCCATTCCAGCGTTCCCTTCGAAAATACTGCATGCAGGTTTAAGGCATAATATCGGGTACTGTCATAATGATCATGACTTCCATCCCTGCCTCCGTACCATATCTGTTTCAGCTTTTCCATGGAAATGGTGCTGTTTGGCATCCTGCGGATTTTTTCCAACACAATAGGGCGTACTTTCTGACAATAGTTGCTTTCTCTGGAAGTCTGCACTTTCAATGCCTTAAACAGAATATCCTCTTTCGAATACATAATCGTCATGGCATTTTTCAGGCTCCTCGCCGTATGATTTGAGGCATCCACGTGAACGTGCTGCCCACAGGATTCATTCACTCTTGCCCGGTGATGTCTGAGACACCTGACTACTTCCTGTAGTTTTCCCATCTCAGAATACTCAAGTTTCGGGCTTACCATCTCCGTACTATATTCACTTCCGGCATGAACCATCTGGCCACGCTCCCTGCGTTGTGTATAGATACTGCCATCATACATAAACTTCCATTTTTTCCCTTCCCGGTCCATCACAGACCATGTTTTATAGTATCCACCTTCATAAACTGCGCGTGTTCCAAACAATTCTGCCACTGCTTCTGCAGCCCTCTGTCTTGTAATACCTGTCATCTCAATCTCTGTACCAAAGTACTGGTCCTGAATCCCGATTGCCATCCTGTATTACCCCTTTTCCAAACGTATTTCTTCATCTGCCTTACGAAGAAGTTTACCAATGGCCTCGATTACGTTGACCGTTACTCCATTCCCAGCCTGCTTATAAAGCTGGCTATCCGAAGTGTCCTGTTCCATGAGATCAATCTGCCAATCATAAAACCCCTGCAGTCTCAGACATTCCCTTGGCACCAGTTTCCGGATTCTTCCCCGATAAGCAACTCCATGGCGGTCTGTGGCAGTAATGGTGAACATCGGCTCTTCCGGTTCCTTCATCCTCCGACCATTCTGCCTTGTTGCCTCTCTTCCCGGAGTCAGCACTGCTCTGGCACCTTCCTCTTTTAAGACACCGGAACATTCGCCTTGATGATTATGGATGCCGGACTGTCTGGTATTCAGACATCTGCAATGCTCTGTCACCAGAGGCGGCGGAGACAGGTCCACAAAATGAAGTGTCCCCTGCTGGATTCCGGTGGTCAGGGTATGGGCAATCTGATGCCCCACACGCCCTCTCCGGGTGTTCAGTCCTGCATATCCTAAGTCAATGCTGTCTCCTGGATACGCCATCTTATAACCCTGCTTAGTATTCTCTTTGATAGGAACACCAACCTCATATAATCCGGTTTTTCCACCTACGCCTCCCGCTCCGGAAGTCAGGGTACAGCTTAACCCTTCTGCATGGTAGACTCTTTCTCCCTGTCTGCCCGTCTGGACTTGAACAAGAGGCGTTCCATTTGCTGTTGGGAAAGGTAATATTTTTCCGGCACATCTTCGATCAAGATATCCGACAAGATACACCCGCTTTCTGGATTGGGGGACTCCAAAATCCTTGCTGTTAAGCACTTTCCATTCCACACCGTACCCCAGCTCAGATAGCATACTGAGGATGGTGTGAAACGTCCTGCCTTTGTCATGCGAAAGCAGTCCGGGAACATTTTCAAGGATGAAATACGCAGGTCGCTTGTCTGCAACCAGTCTGGCAATCTCGAAGAACAGAGTTCCTCTGGCATCTGCAAATCCTTCCCGCTTTCCGGCGATAGAGAATGCCTGGCAAGGAAATCCTGCACATAAAAGATCAAAGTCTGGCATTCGGTCTGTTTCGATTGTTCTTGCGTCATTACAAAACCACTCCCCTTCTGTGTCGAACAGCAATCGGTAGTTCTTATCCGCATAAGCATCCACCTCACAGTGCCCTACACAAGTAAAACCGCCTGCACGTCTTAACCCTTCCCGGAATCCCCCAATTCCACTGAATAAATCAAAAAATCGAATGGTTGCGGCTATCAACCTCCTTTGCTGACAAAGACAGGCGGCATGGTTTCTTTCCCACACCGCCTGTCGGTTTTTAGGTTCTATGTATTTGGCATTATGCAATCTCTTCGGTTTCTTCCTCGGATTCTGACAGTTCATCTTCCTCATCTGCATCTTCGGGAAGTTCTGGATCTAGTTCTTCCTCTTCCAGTTCTGCGAATTCTTCGAAGCTCTCATCGTCTGGTTCTTCCTCCGCAGCTTCCATCCCTTCGATTCCCTCTTCGGCAATCTCTTCTTCACTGGTCTCTTCTGCAGGTCCTTCTGCTTCTTCCAGTCTGTCTGCTTCTGGGGTTTCTTCCGGCTGTTCCAGTTCTTTCCATTTGGCTTCTACCTCTTCCACCGCTTTTTCGATGATGCGGATGAGAAAATCTTTCTGTTTGATGCCTTCTTTTGCGACTGCCCATTTGACTCTCTGGAATAAATCCTCTGTGACCTGTACTGCTAATGTTCTTTTTTCCATGCTCTCTTCTCCTTTGCCTTCCAGTCTGTTAAAATGTTCTTCAATCACCTGCTGGATGAATATCTGTGTACTCGTGTCCTTCTCTTCGATCTCGGCTCGTACTTTCTCATGTAATTCCACCGGGATCTTTCCGCATATGTTCTTCATTTCTGCCATCTGCGTTTCTCCTTTCGTTTTGTTATACACAACATACTCCAAAATTTGAAAGAAAGCTATTCACAATACCCACTAAAGAATCCATGTCAAATGCATGCAAAACCCAAGCAGATCCAACAATGCCATACTTTCTTTGTCCATAGGCCTCACCCCCTTTACTCCTGCTCCATCTGAAATAAAAAATCCAGCATCTGACCGGGAATTTCTTCCTTTTCCCGTGCTGGTATTCGTTCCATATCGCCACTTTTTAGTTCTTCCCGAACAGTCTCCTGAATCAGTTTCCGCAAGGTTTCCCGCTCTTCTTTTTCTAAAATCACATCCACCAGATACTGGTTCCTCTGTCCTGCCGGAACATCCATCAGAATTCGCCACGCTTTTTCATGCTCCGGATTTTTAAGGTTTGGGCGGAAGGAAAAAACCGGGCGGCTCACAGCGTCCTCATCTGCCCCACAATCCGTTCATATCCGGCTGCGTTGGCATGGACGTCTGTTAGGTAAATCGGTCGGCACAAGCGGTCCTGTTCGCTGACACGGTGCTGAAAAATAGCAGCACCGCCTCCCATGAAAACGGAAGGAACTGCCCGCAGATCAAAGCCTGCCTCGGTAATCGCAGACAGTATTTTTTCAACATAAATCCTGCCCTGTTTCTCAATCAAAGACACCACTTCCGCAGGCATGCTGCCGGGCTTTCCCTGTAAGATGCGCTCAACCTGTGTCTCTGTTACAGACAACCCGGTGTTTCTGCGCACCTGTTCCAGAATCTCATCCATGCAGCGAATGACACCCAGTTCCAGACTTCTGCAGGTAGATGCATTGGGAACAGCGTTATCAAGACGCATCAAGTCCACTGTCCATCCTCCGATATCCACAAGAAGCACAGAAGGCTCATCTTTTAAGCATTCCGGATACAGTGCCAGGGCAGAATATCCCTGGGGAAACAGTTTCACATCCTCAATCTGGATTTCATAATGTTCCCCTTCGTAGAAAAAGCGGACGGGCTGTTCTTTCCGAAACAGATATTCCTTGAATTTCTGTTTTTCCCTTCCAAACCCAGCAAGAGGAAGCCCGGCTGCAAGAATAACCTTGGCAGTTCTCTCTCCTTTTCGCTTCCGAATCTCCTGTGCCAGTGCAGCCAGCGTCAAAAGATAATAATTGTCATTGGCAGTCTTGTCCTTTACTAAGGTCTGCCGCCCAGTCCCACACACATAATAAGCGCCTCCGTATTGGAGAACATTCTGCATGGTATAAGGTTCATAGGTGTACCGCATCAGTCCTGTCGGGAAACACACCTGCTTTGTTTTAATAGCATAATATCCGTGGTCGATTCCAATAATCATCGCCTACCACTCCCTTCTTTGTCATTCTGTAAAACACTTCCGGAGAAAGAGTCCTTGCGTCCGGCGGAGCGCTCCGGCAGCTGTTCTTTTCTTTCCAGCCTGTTAAACTTCCTACTCCCGGTCCCGGAAAAATGCCTGGGCTGGAAGATAATGTAGTGTTCCCTCTAAAACAAGCGCCTGCCTTTGAAAGCGCAGGACTCCCTTGTTCTGCAGGTTAATCAGTTCTTGGTATGCTTCCTTGGTCAAAAAATAACGATGATACTCTCCCTTTTCTCCAAACTGCTCCTTTTGCTCCAGCAGCAAAAACTCCACCATATACCGGGTGTCTGGTGCGAACCGTTTCTCACACAGCATGTCATCACCCTGAACTGCCTTCACACCCTCCGATTCCCTGGCTACTGCCAGTAATTCATGAATACTGATGCTCACGTTTCCTATCACCTCCCTTCGAAGCCTTTCCTGATTTTCTGCGAAAAAAAGACAGGCACCTACACGATGTCTGTCTCCGTGGGATCTACCATCCCTTTTTCCTGATACTGTTGTTTGATGATCTGTTCCAGCTGTTTCCGCATTTCCTGATCCGCTACCTGAGTACAAAACTCCTGAAGCCATTTATCATGTAAATGCTCATCTGCTTCTGTCGGATCCCAGGACACAATGCTGCAGGTTTCATCATACAGCAATTCCAACTGCCGAAACTGTTCACTGAACTGTCCTGCATATTCATTCCAGATTTCTAAGTTATACAGCTTCAATCCTAGAAAATCAGAAACATACGTCAGCCTGTCCAAATCTGAAAACGTCATTTTTTCCTTTCCCAGCAAGATTGCCCTGTCACGCTTTCCGCATAAAAACAGGAAAGCAAACCGCTCCATATCTCTTTGGTGCATACCCATCACCCTTCTTGTAAATAATTCCTTATTACGAAACATTATAAAAAGTGAAACCAGTAAAATCAATATAAAGTTTCTTTATTGCGAAATATTCAAGAAATGAAAGGACCTTATCATGCAGAAAATCAGACCAGATATGGATATCGGTAAAAATATCCAGACAATTCGTTATGCGAATAAACTTACCCAGGATCAGGTCATTGCAAAATTAAACCTGATGGGGATTTCTATGTCCAAAAGCACTTATGCCAAGCTGGAAACCAACCGTATGAACATCAAGGTATCGGAACTTGTTGCCCTTGCTAAAATCTTCCACACCGATATCAACGCATTCTTTTCCGGGCTTCTCTAAACCGGAAAAGCAACCACTTCTTAAATTTCTCTTGTTATATCGCTCTTTCTTATTCTCTCCGTTTTTCTCCAACCAATCCAATCGTTCTATTTTGGTATATTTTTTGTCTCACTTTTACAACCGATTGTATTCCTAATCCCGTGTAAAATCAATAGAAAAAGTGCAAAAAGTGAGACAAACCTGTCAACACTATTTGCAGGAGGGATTAGAGATATGCCAAAACCGAAAACATCCACCGGGGAGAAAAATCTGATCAGCCAAAGGCTCATTGAACTCCGCCGCCAGCATAATATGTCACAGCGCCTCTTAGCCTACCAGCTTCAGCTGAATGGGTATGATATGGATAAAAATGTGATTACTAGAATTGAGACCAATAAGCGTTATGTCACAGATGTAGAATTAAAAGCGCTTACTGAAATTTTTAATGTTTCCTATGAGTATCTCATCGAGGGAACAGAAGAAAAGTCATAGCTTCCATTGTATGAGGCTGTGGCTTTTCTTTAATTTGCTTTTTAACTTTTGAAATTATTCCATGGTTCTTTCACTTTCTTAACGTTCTAAAGTAATCCTTGAGGTTTCTCCATTCCTGTCTAATTCGGTTGCCTTTATTCAGACCAATGCTTCTTCATCTCATACGCCAAATCCAATACTTCTTTAATTCGTTCCCGCTCTGTTTCTCCATGCGTATATTGCATTTCGCTAGCATATCTGCAAAGCCCCTGGAGTGTAATTTCCTCAAAAAGTTCCGGATAACCTGCTACAGGTTCTTCCAGTCCCCAATACTCTCCTATTTCGTTTGCAATCTTTTCCAACTTTAATCGTTCATCCTCATCATGGATTTTCCGTTGTCCTGCATAAATCAATAGCCCATACTGTGTTGCCTGCATAATCTTCTGTTCTGTTGTAAGTTCTTTACTCATTTTACATTTCTCCTTTCCTTTTCGACTACAACACTACCCTATCCTCCAACAGAAAGCTATTCACACATACCAACAAAATATTACTTGTAAACCTGTCTATTATTGACAATAAAAAACCTGCTACAAGGATGTCTTTCCTCATACCAGATATCAATACTTTCTTCCTACTGCATACACATTTTTTCTCATTACTTGTGTACCATGTACCTATATTGTCATGCAATCCTACTGTATATACGCTATGTACAGTAAGCACATGGGGTTCAGTTTACGTCGGCAAGAATTAAGGACGGACGTGTAATAAGGGCGCGTCCGATTGCCACGCGCTGCTGTTGACCGCCAGACAACTGGCTCGGCAAGTGGTTACGCCGTTCTTTCAGATTAAGAACCGTAAGCAGTTCTTCCAGATACTTCTTATCGGGTTTCTGATAATCGAGCAGCACCGGGAAAATGATATTCTGCTCAACGGTCAGTTCTGGAATTAAGTTGAATGCCTGAAAGATAAAGCCGATGTTCCTGCGCCGGAACACGGTCAACTTTCGGTCGTTCATGGAAAAAATGTCCTTGCCATCAATCAGCACCTTGCCGGAAGTCGGCGTGTCCAACGCGCCGATCATGTTCAGCAGCGTACTTTTACCGGAACCGGATTCCCCGACGATTGCCACATACTCGCCCTTTGGAACAGAAAAGCTGACATTCTTTAATGCCTTGACAGCGGTTTCTCCGCTGCCATAGGTCTTACTGATATTTTTGACTTCTAATAAGTTCATAGTGCAAACACCTCTTTCTGAATGATTTTGCGATATAGACAAGCTGTCTTTGTTTGTCCTGCCTATGTTTGAAAGGATAGCACCTGAATATGACTGTAAGCCTACAGCCAGCCTACAATTTTGTAGGAATCAGAAAATTCATTGTGAAAGTTGTCCCGATACCTAATTCGCTGTCAACCTCAATGGTGCCGTTATGTGCTTCAACGATTGCCTTTGCCAGAGGTAAGCCCAGTCCAATCCCTTGCTTGTCCTTGGAAAAACGGCTGCGATAAAACCGCTTAAAGATGTGATGTATATCCTCCGGGTGGATGCCGCATCCATTATCCTTTATCACAATTTGGACACCAGACGGCAATTCCTTCCACGCAACACGAATCGTTGCACCACTTTCTGTATGGTCAAACGCATTTTTCACAATATTGTCGATTGCCTCATTCAACCAATCACGATCACAAAAAAGAGAAAGATGATCCGAGCCAGACAGAATGATTTCTTTCTTTTCCTGTCTGGCTCTATATGCAAAATGCAGTTCAATATCCCGCATCATATCTGCCACATTTTCTGCGGTCTTTTCCAAGACAATGGCTCCGGCATCCAATCTTGTAATCTTGAGCAGACTTTGTACCAGTGTTTCGATACGGTCAAGTTCCTGCTCAGACAAATCCGCAAATTCTTTTACGGAGGACACTTCTATATCCTCGTCTTGAAGCAGTCCGTTATAAATATTGAGTGCTGCTAGCGGTGTTTTCAGTTGATGGGAAATATCTGAAATCGTATTTTTCAAAAATTCCTTTTCCCGCAGTTCATTATCTGCATGAGCGTTTAAGACAGCCGCTAGAGAATTGACAGAATGGAATAGCCGATATAATTCGCCCTCGTAATCACATTCAATACGGGCATTACGATTCCCATCAAGATACGCATTGATCTGCGATACTGCCTGCTCCATAATCTGATTTTGTTTTCTGAAATAAGAACAGCATACTGCCAATATGGATGTTCCAGCCAATACGGAAACAAGCAATAAAAACAGCGAAAACTGCTGATAGCGCAACCATAAAAAACCTTGTATCAGCAGAAGGGAGACTACCCAAATAACGGATACGGAAAGAAATAATTTTTTTATTTCTTTGTTTGCAAATATTTTCATAGGCCACCTCACTTGATCACATTCCATTTGTAGCCCATGCCCCGAACTGTCAGGAGCATTTGCGGTTCGCTTGGATTATCCTCGATCTTCATACGCAGCCGACGCATATAAACCGTAAGGGTGCTGCTGTCAATATAATTTCCATCACAATCCCACAGCTTATCTAAGATTTGTGCTTTCGTCAGTACCATGTTCGGGTTTCGCATAAACAGACACAGCAGCTTATATTCTGCGGCAGTCAGATCCAATAGCTCTCCATTCTTAAATGCCTGCCCTTGCAGCAAAAGCACTTTCATTCCGTTGGATTCCAGCCAGGTATCCGTGGAACTGAAATCTTTTGCCCGACGAAGCAGTGCATTTACTCTGGATACCAACACTCCTAGCTTGAACGGCTTTGTGATATAGTCATCACCACCAATGTCCAATCCCATGATAATGTCCACTTCTTCATCTGCCGCTGTCAAAAAAATGATAGGGACTTTGGAAACTTGTCTCACTTTTTTGCAAAATTCAAATCCGGTGCCATCCGGCAGTGATACATCGAGTATCAGCAAATCATATTTTCCATCTATCCACAAACTGTCTGCTTCTTTGAGAGTTCTGGCAACAGCTAATTCAAATCCCTGTTTTTTCAACGCAAAAGAAAGCCCATTGATTAAACTCAAATCGTCTTCAAGAAGTAATATGTTACTCATGTTTTTGCTCCTTTCCTAGTTTTGTCCGACCGTCAATCGGCTTCTCAGCAGTTTTAGGAATCAGCCAAACGCCAGCCATCTTCACCGCACCGGGGACGCGCCCACCGGCACAATAATAATTTACCCTACGAGATGTCACGCCCCATTTTTCGGCGGCCTCTTTTAGTGTCATATAATCCATTTCGCACCTCCATAGAATACATTATAGTTCTCCGTCTCGAACAATACAAGTTTGCCAGAACAGTTTCTCTCAAATAACCAGCACAATCAGTCTTCTTGTTCGGCACAATAAGGTCATTCCTTTGTGCAAATCGGAACGATAAAATATATTTGAGGTGAATGATTATGCCGATTGATGATTTAACTGCTTTAGGGCAAAAAATGCGGGAAGCCCGAAAGAATAAAGAACTGACACAACAGGAACTTTCTGATCTGAGCCATGTTTCTGTAAAGCAAATCGCCAATATCGAAAAGGGGAAAATGAATCCTTCTTATTTGATTTTGAGAGCATTGGCCAAGGTCCTGCATATCTCTTTAGATACACTTATAAATCCAGATGTTTCTCTGGAGGATGAGGGTGTCAATCAGATGAAAATGCTTTATTCCAGCTGTCCGCCAGAAATGCGTGACACCCTGCTGCATCACACCCAGGAAACGGTGAAAGAACTGACAGAGTTGTCCGAAAAATTTGAAACGAATTGAGCCAGTGAGTGAAATTTAACGATTTTCTCACTGGTTCTTTTTATTTCCAGAGAAAAGAGGCAAGCAATGCCTGTGTTAATACACACAGGCCCGCAGAGAAGAAAATCCCTTTGTGATTTTCCTCTCTGCTTGCTTGTTGAGGGCAGCGCCCCCAAGCCCCTTTGAACACAGAATTTCATTCTGTGGCTGCGCGTTCTGCGAACGCTTTTGACCAGGACCAGCTTACCGCTGGCCGTGGTCTTTTTCTTTTTCAACATCCTGTTCTACCTCCATTTTCAGCACTCGATCCACATTGGCCTTTGCCGTTAAAAGCTCGCGCATTTCCTCACGGGAACGCCGGTACTCGGCATAGGTCTTTTTCTTTTCTTCCAGCAATTTCGCGTACTCCGTCTGCAACTCTTTGACCTTGGGAAGTTTCTTGACTCCCATCTCATCAAAGGCATTCTTAGCAGCCTGGTGGAGCAGAATTTCTTCCTCATGTTCCCCCCGGAATTTCTTAGAGTAACCCGCCTTGCGGTATGCCACATAGACCTCACGGGTTTTAGCATAATTTACGATGTGAGTACGCAGAACAGCAATCTCTGCCATGCGCTTTTCAGCCGCTTTAATCTGCGCCGAAAGTTCATTGTGATGTGCCGTGGCAGCCGCAGCTTTTTCTTCCAAAACCGCATACTCCAGCAGGTTATTCTCTGACAGGTAATTCATGGTCTGCGCCATTTGCTTCAGATTGAAAACTTTAGCCCATCGCGTATAGCCAGCACCTTTTCCAGCCTGCAATTTTGCCTGAATGTCCACCAGCAGATTGATCTTTGGCGGCTCTGCCCGTGTGACTGTTTTCTTTCGCGGGGTATGTGCTTTCTTCCCTAAGAGAACTGCCCGCAAATCTTCCAATCCATATCCTTCGCCCAGACTGTCCATGCGGGCGGCTTTCTCCCAACCAGAGAGTTTCAGTCGATACGATTTTCCGCGCTTTGAGACTTCACAACCATACTCTTGCAACAGTTTCAGCAGTTCTTCAAAGTCAGCAGGACTTTGTGATAATGCGTTGTCAATCGCCACACGCAGCAGCTCTCGGTGAGAGGGCTTTGCCTGATCTCCCAGCCACTTGTTATAGCTTTTTCCGTGAGGTTTCGGATTCTCTACAATGGACAGTCCGTTTTCAATGCAGATTGTATCACTTAACCGGCGAACCGCCTTGGTGCTGCCCCAAAAGTTTCGGAATTTCCGGTCATATTCTAAGCTGACCGATGACCAGATAATGTGATTATGAATGTGCGACTTGTCTATGTGAGTGCAGACCACAAAGGCATGATTGCCTTTAGTAAAACGCTTTGCAAATTCTACGCCCAGCCGGTTTGCTTCTTCCGGGGTAATCTCACCAGGGCGGAAGGACTGGCGCACATGATAGGCGATCACATCATCTGCGCCGCGCACCCGTCCGGTAGCGGCAATGTACTGCCGCTTTGCCAGAAGGAACTCCGCATCCGCAGTCCGGCTGTCACACGCATAGCCGGTAATGAGCTTGCCGTTATCTGTTTTCTGTGGATTTGCTACATAGTCGATGATGTCACTGATTGCCCGACTTTCTGTGCGACCCTTGCCAACATGAAGCGGCATGATTCTTGTAGTTGCCATAATAGAAGGCCCTCCTCTCATAAATATTTTTTCGCTGAACTCTTTGCTTCTATCGTTGCAATAACTTTCTCCGCTGGGTATAATAAAAAAGAACATTCTACAACCTCAAAGGAGGGATTTTATGATAGAACAGCTCATTGCCGAAGCAACGGAATGTGATTTCAAAGTTGCTCTCGAAACAAAAAAGCCAAAAAGCTGGTTAAAAAGTGTCAGTGCCTTTTCCAATGGGATCGGCGGCACTCTGTTTTTCGGAGTCTCTGATGACCGGGAGCCTATCGGCTTGTCAGATGTTCAAAAGGATGCTGAAGCGATCAGCCGCTTAATCAAAGAACGAATCACACCATTACCTCAGTTCATCTTAAAACCATTACAGGAAGATGGTAAAAATCTATTAGCTCTGGAGGTTTCTCCCGGCCGCAGCACCCCATATTATTACAAGGCAGACGGCGTGATGGAAGCATATATCCGTGTTGGAAATGAAAGCGTAATTGCCCCTGATTACATTGTGAATGAACTGATCTTAAAGGGAACCAATCAGTCCTTTGATACCCTAACAACAGACGCGGTAAAAAAGGATTACAGCTTTACACTTCTGGAAGCAACCTATCTGGAACGGACTGGTCTCCGCTTTGAGCCATCCGATTATGTCTCCTTCGGTTTGGCTGACAAAAATGGGGTCTTGACCAATGCCGGAAAGCTCATGACCGATCAGCACACAGTCTATAACTCCCGTATGTTCTGTACCCGGTGGAATGGCTTGGAAAAAGGCTCTATCTTTGATGATGCATTGGACGATAAGGAATACGAAGGGAATCTGATTTATCTACTGAAAAGCGGCAGTGAATTTATTCGCAATAATTCCAAAGTCCGTTTTGTCAAAGAGGCACAGTATCGTGTAGACAAGCCGGATTATGCTGAACGAGCTGTGACAGAGGCTCTTGTCAATGCGCTTATCCATCGTGATTATATTGTGCTTGGCAGCGAAGTCCACATTGATATGTTTGATGATCGGGTGGAAATCACATCTCCGGGCGGTATGTTTGGCGGCGGCTCAATTCAGGAATACGATATTTACAGTATTCGTTCGATGCGACGAAACCCTGTGATTGCTGACCTGTTCCACCGCATGAAGTACATGGAACGCCGTGGAAGTGGTCTGCGCAAAATCGTCAGTGAAACTGAAAAGCTGCCTGGATACACAGAGGCATATAAGCCCGAATTTTCCTCAACAGCGACAGATTTCAGAGTCATCTTGAAAAATGTAAATTACCATCATGGTCCTTCTATCATAGAAACGACCCATGATAAGACCTATGACGCAACCCATGATGCAACCCATGATAAAATCCTTGCATTTTGCATAGAACCACATTCAAAATTAGAAATCGCAGAACACTGTGGATACAAAAACACAAAAAACTTTACACAAAAATATCTGCGTCCGCTATTGAACAATGGAACACTCAAAATGACACTTCCCGATAAACCGAAAAGTAAACATCAAAAATATATTACAGTTCGTTCCGAATAAACAGAGAAGCAGGGCAGTGGGTCTCATCTCCCATTGTCCTGCTTCTTTTCATTCCAAATTATATTCACATCATTTACCCATACACCCAATCCTGGATCGCAAATTTCAAACTCTGCACCTTGCTCAGCAGCCAGATCGCAGCCAGCGGCAGCCCCATCGGGCTAATCAAAAATGCCATAACCAGCAAAATCACACCATTCTGCGGGGAATAGGTAATCAGCACAGCCACGCCAAGCAGAGCAATTACCGTGCTTAGTAGACCAAGCACCAGACCGGATATGTAGATCAGCCCCGTGCAGAGCCAGACAAAAAGCGTCAACACCAAAATGACCGGTGCAGTTACGATCATCAGCAGACATTTCAAAATCTTCATTTCTGTTCCTCCTTCCAACGCTCCAGATACTGTTTGCATAGGGCATCCGCTTCTCTCTCATCATCTTCCGTCACTTCCCGTTTTCCTTTGGTCAGTTCAATCTCCAGATAAGTCCGGTAATCATCGGCTAAGAGGTCGAACAGTTCCTTGGGAGTATGGCACACCTCGCCAGAGCAATAGTGAAAATCTTGGTCAAATTCAACTCTTACACATCCATGGCGGCTGATATAAACTTCTATGGTCTCGTCTGCGGTTAGGTAATCCGCAAAAATCTCCAGCACCTTTTCAAAGGTCAGCATCTGTTTTCACTCCTTTGCTACGCTTCTTATTCTACTCATATTATCCGGTACGGACAGGCAAAAGACAAGGATACAGACAAAAAGAAAAAGCGGAGGAAGGTGCGGCGAAGAAACGCCGTTCCTCCCTCCGCAAATGGAGTATCTATCCCTGTTATGAAAGTTTGGAGAGTTGGGTAAGGATTTCCTTCACACCCTCCCACAGTTGTTCCTGCCGCTGGGATATATCCTCCAAGTCAGCATTATAAACCCGCCCGGTCTCATGCACTTTGCGGGTCAGCTGGTTCAAGTTGTTGCTGCTTCGGCGCATCAGGGAGACCAGCTCCTTCAGCTCTGGCAGTTCCAGCTTGACCACATAACCATCCAGCGCCATTTTCCGCAGATAAGCGCTCAAATTCTCTGTCCCGTATTGCTGCATCTTTTGATGGATCAGTTCCAGTTCTTCTGCGGACACCCAAAACAAAACCGGCACATCCCGCTTGCGCTTTGCCATGGTTATCGCTCCGGCTCCCGTTTTTTCGGGGTGGCAGGCTTGCGGGCAGGCGGTTCCTGCTTGAGCTTTTGCAGGACAGAGCTTTTCTGCTGTTCTTGAGCGACTTTTCGGAACTGTCTGGTGAACAGGTCGCTCAAACCGGGATTGACCTGATCTACCACCAGATAGGCACAGTGGCGGGAAGCGCCGCTGTCCTCCAGCGTAGGAATGGTTTTTGCCCATGCTTTATTGTCCTGAGAGATACGCCCGTCATAGTTCTTGCGCTGGATGGTGTTGGCAAGAATAAACTGTACCCGTTCCGTCCCGAACTTTTCCAGCACATCTTTGACCGCAGCCTCCGTATCCAGCCGATTCTCTGCATAGTGGGCGCTGATGGTCTGCTCAATGGCTTCTTTGCAGGCGCTGTTCGCCTGATATGAGAGGTTGTACTGTGCCATTTCCCCATGCTCGGACGCATAGGCAGCAGAATATGGATAGACCGGTGTTGTTCGCAGTTCCTCTTTGGCTCTGCACACATCGTCGGCACGGCTTTCAATGCTGTCCCGGATCACACCCATATAGCCGGTCTCCAGCTTTTCAAAATAGCGGTACACATCCGTCAATGGAGAGGGAGATTCCAAAAGCGCCTGAGCCTGGGTGTCGGTCAACTCCAGTTCCTCCATTGCCATCACGATGTCCTCGCGGATGGTGTACTCATAGGCATGGTTTAAGACTTCTTCCGGGGGCTGGCTTTTCAGCCAGTCCCGGAACTTGTCCTGTTCGGCAGCCATCTTTTCATAAAGAGCTGTATTCAGATCGTTAGTATTCATGTTATCGCACCTCCTCATGCTGTTTTGGTTTCTTGTCTGTACTGCGGGGTTGCACCGGGCATTTTAGGTTATCCAGCACCGAAGGCCGTGTGCTTTTGGCAACAACAGACTCGGTGTGTGCCTGCCCCTTTCCGTCGATGTTGAGCAGGGTATCCAGCTCCACCAGACGGGCGTTTTTGCTTCTCAGTTCTTCTTCATAAAGGAATGGCTTTCCGACTTCCTCCTTTGCGGCAGCCTGCTGCTGATAGAGGTTATCCAGCTGAGCCTTTGCCGCCTCCAGACGCTGGGGCATCTGGGCGAGGGCATTGTCGATACGGGTAAGATTTCCGCGAGGGTCTGTACCAAGGGTTGCCCGGTGGGTCATCTGTCCTTTCAGCAGGAGCGTATACTCCTGTTTCCATGCGGAAAATTCCACGGATATGGTATAGCCCCGGTAGCTGCCGATCTGCACCGGATCGGAGGTTTTGACCTCCTTGCAGGCATCCAGAAGTGCTGCGCCGGCGTTCTCCTTATCGGTCAGCAGATCGCCGCGGATTTCCATACCAGCAAAACCGTCCTCCGGGTGCGGGTGCGCTGCCAAAACCTTCAGATCGGATTCAAAGCCCTTGATAAAGCCTTTGTGCTTTTCAATCTCCTCCGGGAAGTATTTGAGCAGCTGGTCCTCCAGACGATATTGCTTGCTCTGGTGGTCGGCTTTCATCAGCTTCAGGCGGGATACCTCCACATCCAAATCCATACGCTCCTTGATGCGGGGATCTCCGGCGCACAGGGCTTTGATCTCGGCAAAGGAAAGCGCCGTTTCGTCCACATCATCGCAGGAACGCACCGGCGATTTAGAAGTCATGATCTGACTGATGAATTTTTGCTTATTCTCCACCGTCTGCCAGAGGTATGCGTCAAAGGTTCCTTCGGTCACATAGCGGTACACATGGACAAGAGGATTCTGGTTACCCTGGCGCTCGATACGACCCTTGCGCTGGGCAAGGTCTCCCGGTCTCCACGGACAGTCCAGATCATGAAGTGCCACCAGACGGTCCTGCACATTGGTGCCTGCGCCCATCTTGGCGGTGCTGCCCAAAAGGACACGCACCTGACCGGTACGGACTTTAGAGAACAACTCCTTTTTCCGCACTTCGGTGTTGGCTTCATGGATAAAAGCGATCTGGTCGGCAGGCATTCCCTGAGCAATGAGTTTCTGACGAATATCGTCATATACCGTAAAGACCGGTTCCTGCTCCGGCAGAGGCACAGCGCCTTCCAATGCGTGAAGCAGTGGATTATCCAGCGTTTTCGCCGCCTTGCTTGCAGGAGCTTTTGCCTGCGGTGTAGAAATGTCGCAGAACACCAGCTGGGTCAGCTTGTCAGCTTTGCCGTCCCGCCAGATCTGCATGATGTTGTCCACACACTGATTGACCTTTGTGCCAGGTTCGTCCGGCAGCATCTGGTTGACGATTCTCTGGTCAAGCCCCAACTTACGGCCATCCGAGGTAATCTTGAGCATATTGTCCTGGGACGGGTCAACGGTTCCGCTGTGTACCAGCGATGCGCGCTCCGAAAGGGCCTTGACCATTTCCTGCTGATGTTCGGTAGGCTGCGCCACGATGTTGTGGTATTCCACTTCCGGGGTAGGCAGATTCAGCTGGTCGGCAGTCTTAATGTCGGCCACTTCTTTGAACAGGTTCATCAGCTCCGGCAGGTTAAAGAACTTGCTGAATCTCGTTCTTGCCCGGTAGCCGGTTCCCTCCGGCGCCAGCTCCAATGCTGTGACGGTCTCCCCAAATCGGGAAGCCCAGCAGTCGAAGTGGGTCATGTTCAGTTCTTGCAGACGTTCATACTGAAGGTAACGCTGCATGGTGTAAAGCTCGGTCATAGAGTTGCTGACTGGTGTGCCGGTGGCAAAAATCACGCCACGGTTTCCGGTGATCTCATCCATATAGCGGCACTTGGCAAACATATCGGAGGATTTCTGTGCATCCGATGTGGAAAGACCAGCCACATTCCGCATTTTTGTGTATAGAAACAGGTTTTTATAGTTGTGGGCCTCGTCCACAAACAAACGGTCCACACCCAGCTGCTCGAAGGTTACCACATCATCTTTTCGTCCCTCGGCTTGCAGCTTTTCCAGTCTGGCTTCCAGAGATTTTCGGGTACGCTCCAGCTGCTTGACGGTAAAACGCTCGCCGCCGCTGGCCTGCACCTCTGCGATGCCCTCAGTGATCTCGTCGATCTGCTCATAGAGAAGCCTTTCCTGGCGCTCCCGGCTGATTGGGATACGCTCAAACTGGCTGTGTCCCATGATGATGGCGTCGTAGTCACCGGTCGCAATACGGGCGCAGAACTTCTTTCGGTTATGGGTCTCAAAGTCCTTTTTTGTGGTGACTAAGATATTGGCGGAAGGATAGAGACGTAGAAACTCCGACGCCCACTGCTCGGTCAGATGGTTTGGAACCACAAAGAGAGATTTCTGGCACAGTCCCAGGCGTTTGGCTTCCATCGAAGCAGCTACCATCTCAAAAGTTTTGCCTGCGCCCACTTCGTGTGCCAGCAGAGTATTACCGCCATACAGCACATGGGCGATGGCGCTTTTCTGGTGTTCCCGCAGGGTAATGGCCGGATTCATGCCGCCAAAAGTGATATGGCTGCCATCATACTCACGGGGACGGGTGGAGTTCATTTCTTCGTTGTACTGGCGCACCAAAGTCTGGCGGCGCTCCGGGTCTCTCCAGATCCAGTCCCTAAAGACTTCCCGGATAGCCTGCTGTTTTTGGGCAGCCAAAGTGGTCTCCTTGGCGTTCAGCACGCGGCGCTCTTTTCCGTCTGCGTCCTCTATGGTGTCATAGATACGGACATCTCGCAGGTTCAGGCTGTCCTCCAAAATCTTATAGGCATTGGCACGACTGGTCCCATAGGTGGTATAAGCTGCCACATCGTTGTAGGATACGGAAGATTTCCCCTTGATCTGCCATTCAGCGGTAAAGGACGAATAGTTGACCCCAATACTGCGCTGGAGATAAAACGGGGTATTAAAGGTCTCATACATAAACTGCTGGATATATTCCTTGTCAATCCAGGTAGCGCCCAGACGCACCTCGATCTCCGACGCATCCAGGTCTTTGGGCTGGGCGGCGCTAAGAGCTTCCACATTGACTGCATAAACCGGGTCCTGCTGTGCCGCCCGTTGCGCCTGACGCAGTTTGCGGCGTACATTGCCGGAGAGGTATTCATCAGCAGTCACATAATGGGGCGTTCCGTCCTGCTCCAACTGTCCCGGTACACGGAAGATTACGCCTTGCAGCTCTCCGGCCAGTTCTTCTTTTGTTTTTCCGGTAAGCTGGCTCATATAGTCCATATCCACGCAGGCTTTTTCCGAGATGGACACCGCCAGTGCTTCACTTGCCGTATCCACCACAGCCACCGCCTGATGGGGCTTGATGGTCCGCTTGGTGAACATATCTGCCTTGCGCTCCAGCTTTCCGTCCTCGTCGATGACTTCCAGCGCACAGAGCAGGTAATAGGAAGAATCGTCTGCATAGGCCAGACGGTTTGCACGGTCATTGATGAGACCGTATTTGGCAGAAAAGCTGTCATAGAGGCTGTTCAGTTCCGCCTGCTTTTGGGTAATGGTGCTGTCTGGAACCGCTGCATCCATCTGAAGGTCGATCAGTTCCTGCACACAATCACGCAGTCCCACAAGACCTTTTACGCGGGCTTCTGCGGTGGTGTTGAGATCCGGGCGCACCATGCGGCTGTTTTCCCGGTAGTACACCTGCCCGTCTACAATGGCATAAGAATAGTTCTTCACATTAGGATCGGCAGGAATGGAGGTGCCAATGGCTTCGCCTTCGCCCAGCTCCGGCAGCTCTGCCTCCTGATAAGTGCCATGAATGTACTTCACAGCATCATGCAGCTGGTCGGAAAGCTTCAGTCCCTCGATGGGGTTCACGGTGTAGTCCATACCATGTGCAGTGCTTACCGGCTCCTGTCTGCCCAGCACCATTTCCGGGTGGTCGATAAAATACCGGTTGATGGCAAACCCGTCCTCCGTCTGTCCGGTCTGGGTCCATTCCGGCACGATGTCCAACGGGCGGTCCCGTTTTTGGAGGAAGATGATGTCCGATACCACCTCGGCACCGGCATTCTTTTTGAACGCGTCATTAGGCAGACGAATAACACCCAGCAGTTCGGCACGTTGGGCAAGATAGCGGCGCACGGTGGAATCCTTGGCGTCCATGGTATATCGAGAGGTCACAAAAGCTACCACACCGCCGGGACGCACCTGGTCGAGTGCTTTGGCAAAAAAATAGTTATGAATACTGAAATTCAGCTTGTTGTAGGCTTTGTCATTGACCTGATACTGACCGAACGGCACATTGCCGATGGCAAGGTCAAAGAAGTCACGCCTGTCTGTGGTCTCAAAGCCGCCTACTGTGATGTCCGCCTTGGGATAGAGCTGCTTTGCGATGCGCCCGGAAACAGGGTCCAGCTCCACGCCGTACAGACGGCTGTTTCGCATTTTCTCCGGCAGCATACCAAAGAAATTGCCCACACCCATAGACGGCTCCAGAATATTTCCGGTCTCAAATCCCATACGGTCCACCGCTTCATAGATGGCCTGAATGACCGTAGGGCTGGTGTAATGGGCGTTGAGGGTAGAGCTTCTGGCGGCGGCATATTCCTCCGGGGTCAGCAGTTCTTTTAGCTGGGCATACTCTAAAGCCCATGCCGGTTTTTCCGGGTCAAAGGCATCGGCAAGACCTCCCCAGCCTACATAGCGGGATAGGACTTCCTGCTGTTCAGGGCTTGCCTGCTGTCCGGCAACTTCCAGCTCTTTCAGCAAACGAATGGCATTGATATTTGCCTGGAACTTGGCTTTCGGACCGCCTTCACCCAAATGCTCATCGGTAATACGGAAGTTTTTTGCATTGCGACGCAGGTTAGCCTTGTATTCCTCATAGGAGGCTTCCTCGGCAGCTTTGGCATTGGGGAAGGTCTGCCACTGGCCATTGACCTGAATGGAAACCGGGTGTTCGTCCAGCACTTCCTCAAAGGTTTTCTCCGGCTCTGTCACAGGGGCTGGCGGCTCCGGCTCCTCGATATGCAGCCGTTCCACCACCACATCATAAGGCAGATGGTTCTTGTCGCCCGGATAGACGGCCACGGTCTCGGAATGGAAGGCCGGGGATTCGGCAGCCGGTTCGGGCTGTTCCTGTCCAAAGCCATCCAGCTGACGGGCATACATCCCGCGCAGCAAAGGCGCAACTTCATCCCAGCGGAAATACAGCACAGCCAGACGCTTTTCCTCTGCATCCATGACTTCCAGTTCTATGCCCTGTGCCGTGGTACGGTAATCGGCAATATCGCCGGTCTCCAGATTCAGTGTCTCGATCTCACCGGAATAGGCTCTGCTCAGCCAGTAGGCGATCTCGCTGTTGCTCCTGCCGGATTGCAGCAGCGTGGAAATCTGCTTTTTATCCGCTTCATCCATCAGTCCATGAGCCAATACATCCCGCAAGTCCTGATCTGCCTTGTCCGGGGCAATAGGAAGAAACTCGGTATAGTAAGCATTGCGCCGGTCTGCCCGAAGCAGCTGCTCGAACTGTTCTTTGCGCTCTGCCCGGTAGATGGGATATACCATCCCGGTGGGCAGAAGCTGTACGGTGTCCTCCCGCAGCTCGGTGATCTGATAGGCGTCATCCTCGATATACACGGTATCGCCCACGGCATAGACCGGGGCGGCTGGGTCATAGGAGGTTCTTTGCGGAATTGGGCGGCGAACTGCGTCATATTCCTCATCGGAAATGGAAACTTTGGAAGTCTGCTCTGTCTCGGCATCTGCGATCTGCTCGGCATCTGACATCACCTGTTGGATAAACGGATCATTGTCCAGTTTTTCCGGGTCTGTCACCTGTCCGTTGACGATCCCTCTTTCTTCCAGAGCTTCCCGGATGGCGATTGGGTCGATGTCGTCAAAACGGTTCTGTTCTTCTTCGGTATAGAACCGGTCCTCCTGAATGAGCTGGGCAATCCGGCGCTGTACCTTCGGCCAGGGCAGCTGCGTTTTCTCCGGGCTGCCGGCACGGACAACGAACAGGCTGTTGCTGTTACTGCCGCCGTATTCCTGAGCCAGCCATGCGGCGGTATCTTTTTCTCTTGCATGGTCTTTCATATAGCGGATAACAGCGTGTTTACTCTCGATATTGCCGTTCCATGCACAAAGGGCAGTATCAATATCTTCCTGAGAAAGAGGGCGCAGAAGTTCATGAAGCTTTGGATAGGTTTCGTCGATCACTTCCCGGTGCAGACGCTGGCGGAACTCCGGCACATCCGAATAGAGTCGGATCAGCTCCATATCCTTAGAACCAAGGACCGCACGGCGCACAGCGGCATTACCCTCGATGACAGCATTTTCACGGTCGGAATGACCGCAGGCATTGCGATATGCGGTATCCTCGGAAATGGCGGCAGTCACCACAGGCTTATACTGCTCAAACAGCTCCCGAAGGGTAGGCTTTGGCGTTTCTTCCTCTATCTCCGGCTGCTGGGCATGAATGACATCTTCTTCTACCAGATCCTTTTCAGCCTGGATCTTGTCATACTGCGCTTGTTCCTGTTCGGTAAGATAGCGGCCTTTCTGGACAAGTGAGGTAATGCACTTGGCAACCTTTTCCCAGTTCAAGTGAACATCCGGGCAGTCCTGCTTTTTATAGTGCAGTCCTTTCCCGTCGTGATCTTCGCCGCTGTGTGTTGCGCCGGACAGGGCATGAGAGCGTCCGCCAATGCCATACTCGTCTTTAAGGAATCTCACTTTTTCCTTATCCGTATGGTTTTCCATGAAGAACGCATAGATACGGCCTTTTCCTCCGGCAAAACTGCTGCCGCCGGTCATGGCGGCGTCGATCTCATCCTCGGTAATGAAATGCTGGACGGTTGGCACTTGGGAAAGGTCCGAAGAAAAAGTCCTGCGGGGCAGGTCAAGGTCTTTCAGGTTCTCCCAGATTTCCCTTGGCCTATGGTAATGAAAGCGCAACAGGTCACGGTCCTGCTGATAGGCAGTCCAGAAGGCGGCGTATTCTTCCTTGAGTGTCTGGTGGAAAGCCGGGTCATTCAACTGCTCCGTCAGGCGGCGGGTCTCCTCCGGGAACCCATTGCCTCTGATTTCTGACAGGCAAGACAAATATCCTGCTTCTCTGGCTTCCTCGCTGAAATCGTGGTACAGATACCAGAGCTTTTCTGCAAGGAGGGAGCGTTCATAGCCTGCCGCTTCTGCAAGCTCCACATTGGAGGCAAACTGGCCGCTCTCCAAAAGCTCCCCGATACGCTCTGCGGCGCTCTCCCAGGAAATGACCTGGGCAGACCTGTCATAACGGACAGACTTCCCGTGGGAAAGATGGATACCATCCTCGGCATACCATGCGCTCACACTGCCAAGGCCGTTGCCGCCGTGGTACAGCGTTTTCAGTATCTCGGCAATCTCAGCGGTGGTTTTCTGCTTTTCAAAGGCAGCAACCACACGCTCTCTCTGGCGGTCTGTATTGCCGCCCAAACGCAGCACATGGTCAATATCATTTTGGGCAAAAGAAAAAGCAGAGGATGTATGCGCTACATTCTCTGCTTCATCTATGGATTGGATCTGCTCCGCTTCGGAGAGGAACAGGTTTAGGGTCAGCTGTTGATAAGCTCCGCCATCAGGATCTCCTCTGCCTGGGCTTTGCAGGTGTTCATCAGGCCCACCCACTTCATGGGATCGCTGGCTTTCAGTTCCTCGGTGGCTCCCGCTTCCTTCGCCAGCTGGGGCATCATCTGTTCCAGTCTGCTCTGGGCGGTCTCGTCGATCTCGATGAGGTGCGGGTACAGCTTCTCGCTCAGCAACATCTGGTTGTAGAGGATGGGACGGTGTTCTTTCAGGTAGGTTTTCCTCATCCTGCCGTACTTGCCCAGGGGTTTCTCCGGCTGCTGGCTCAGCTTCAGGTCGGGAATCTGATAGTCTCCGTTCTGGATGTAGGTCATGGGATTGTTCATCTTGCTTGCTCCTTTCTTGGTTGGCTTCGCGCTCTGCATTTCGGACGGTAACGCCGATCTGCCGCAGCACCTGCTGGTTGATCTGGCTGACCGCTGTTCCCAGCGCCCCGATGGTGGACGGGGTGTTGAAATCAAAGATCGCCATGAAATCTTCGTGGTCGAAGTAGCGTTCCGGCTCCAGTCCACAGCGGGACATCAAAGCGTAAGTGATGCTGACGGTGGCGGCTGCCTTGAACTGCACTCCGATGTTATACTCATCATATTCCTCCAAAAAGGAACCGTCAACGATATAGAAGAAGTCCTGCTGATGCTCCGTCCAGTATTCCTCAGCCAGTTTTCCGGCTACCTCCGTGAGCTGTCCGGCAAGATCATCACCGGAAACATCATAGGTGCGCTCCAGCATGGCCTGCACGGAATCCAGATGGCGCTCCTCCAACTGCCACAGCCAGGGAGTGCGGGAATGTTCACGGGTTCCGGTGTCGGAAATGTCAAAGACATAACGCAGGCGAGGTCTGTCCCCGGAATCATCCACCAGAGCAATTCCCTTGGAGCCGCGCCTTACATACCGGCCCATCTTTTCATTCCACAAATCGTACTCCGCACAGGCGGTGGCGTCCGGTCGCTGGGCGTAAATCATCAGCTGCTCATGGAACGGGTACTTGTAAAGGCGGGAAGCAGTGGTGAGAAACCCTGCCCATTCCTGCCAGCTCCCCGTGAGCTGCGTTGCCACCTTGTCCGCCATCTGTGCATATAGTTCAGCTTTGGTTGGCATAGTGTTCTGTCCTCCTTTCAGTTTTGGGGTAAAAAGGTGGGGTGGCAGATCGCCACCCCATCCCTGCGGTTATGTTGTTTACTGGTCAAAATCCGGGTACAACTCCAGCTCGGCAAACTCGGCAGCACTCATGGCCTGGAGCTTGCCCAGTGCGCTGTCTGTCAACTCCCGCAGCTCGGTTTCCTCCGGGGCCAGCTCGCCGCGCATCTCACGCAGGCTGTCGATCAGTCCGGTACGGCTGCCGGTATTGTAAATGCACATCAGGTTCATTTCCTCAAAAGTAAAGTTTCCCATATCAAATCTCCCTTTCCGCACTCTTTTTGGGTGCTGTCTTTTTGGGTGCTGTCTTTTTGTGTTCTGTCTTGGGCTGGCCTTTCAGCTGCTCCATGACGGACTTTTTCTTTTCCCGTTCCTCCCGATGGGTAGCGGCTGCCAACTCCATCAGGGAAATGGGCTGACCGCTTCGGGCCTGCTGTTCCAGCTCTGCCACCGTGGGTTCTTTTGCGCCATTGTTGATGATACCGTCGATCATGCCGTAATCGTCCTCCAGCATCATTTCCGCATTTTTCAGCGGGTTTTCTGGCAGGAATCCGAGGATCTGGGTAAAACCAACACTGTCACAGTAATGACAGGATACCTTACCGTCCTGTCTGATCGCAACGATGTCGCTGACGCTCATGGAGGGACTGTGAAAGTCCACGGGCTTTTCCAGATTGAATTGCTGATATAGTTTTTCCAGCTGCTCCGGCACAGTGCCAGACTCCCTCAGAGGAGCTGTGTAAATGAGGTCATAATTGCTACGGTCTATGGAAATGTTATGGGACTTTAACCAGTCCAGATTCATAAAGCGCACATTCTGCGGATCGTCACGGCTCACCTGATAGATGGCAAAGCAATCTCTGTTCTGGGAGAGAAATGCCTGTTCGCGTTCCTGCTGATGTTCCTGGCGCTCCATGACCTTTTCGTGGAACTGAGGGCTTTTCTCCCATTCCTCACGGTCCACACCGAAAATGCCGCCATGATCCATGATTTCCTGCGAGTCAAATACCATACTCTCCGTATTGTCCTCATGCAGCACATAGACAGTCAAACCAGCGGCATCCAGTTCCAGCGCCCGTTCTCTGGTGACAGGGAGCATCCCATCATAGAAGTAGCCGTATTCCTGCATATCCGGTGTGGATACCTGCTCATCAGGCATAGGGTATTCATCCAGCGCCTGCTCTTGTGCTTCCGGCAGCTGAGAAGAAGCAGCCATCTGACTGGCCTCTGCCTGCATCTGCTGGTAGGCAGCTTCCTGCAAGGTCTCAATCATGGACAACGGTGCGTATTTTACCGAGTCTCTGCCCAAATCGTTGTCATCACAAATCTGGAGAACTGCCTTCATGCGGGAAATCTCCGGCATATCCAGCTGACCACCATCCAACTCTTTCATGGACGCGGCATCGTAAAGGGTATAGTCCCAGCCGCTGCCACAGGACTGGATATGAAGATAGGTGGCATCGTCAATCAGAAACAAAGCCTCCTGCTGGTTGGCATCCGCCCCCAGCACTTCCATTTCCGGCATTGCCGCAGCCAGTTCCTTTACCGCTTTTTGCACCAGAGGATTATCACGGTAATAGTCGATTGCCTGGATGGTGTCCAGGTCAATGGTCTGGCCGGTCAAAATCGGAAAAGGTCCTTCATAGTCGCTTCCGTCTTTCAGCTCAAAACCAATGCCCTTGATCCCGTTCATTCGTTCTGCCGGAATCTCCTGATAAATGCGGATTGCTTCCTCCAAAGACAGATTATCGTGGTATTCTCCGAGGTTTGGAAATTCCATGCACTCTGCTACATAGTAGGTCAGATCGCCGGTCGGCAGCCTATCAGATACCTTAATGGCATCTGCTGGCTGCTCTATCGGGGCGGTTTCCGACTCTGCCTTTGCATGAGGGTCGATTCCGCGCTCTTTGCAGATTTCCTTATAGTGGCGCTCAATGTCGGAGATCAAAGTGCCGGAGGTTTTGTTGATGGTCTCCAAACTGGCTCTCAACTCTTTCAGTTCCTTGCCCTGACTCCAACTGGCAATATAGCCGAAGCTGTTTTCTCCGGTCTCGATGCCAAAATATTTGCAGACTGCGTAGGAGATGCTTTCAGCCTCCACTTCCTCCGTGTGGCGATTTTTGATTGCCTGTTTTTCTGTGGTTGGATCTTCCTCAACTGCAAGACGCCATTCAAACTGATTTTCGTCCACATAGCACCAATCCATATCAGAAGCAAACTGTTCAGCTTCTCTTTCTGTGGCAAAATCCAGCTTGAAATCATGCTTGGTTCCACCTTCACTCTCCAGCACAACCTTCCATGACGGTAGCATTTCATATTTTTTAGGGTCATGGAGCTTGCTGTGGGCAATCTCGTGTACTGTGGCCGAAACCGTCTGCACCTCACTCATGCCCTGACGAATGGCGATTTTCTGATGATCGGCAGAAAAATAGCCGTCCGTATCGGCGGCCATTGCTTCAAAAGTGATCGGCACCGGCGCACTGCGGCGCAGAGCCTCCATGAATGCCTCATAATTTGGCACATTGCCGGAAAGGGAGGAAGCAAGCTCCGGCAAAGGTTTCCCGTCGGTCTGGCTCACATCAAAAACCTTGACCGGACGGAACATAGGGATCTCGATTTCTTTTTCCTCTGTGACGATCTTTCCGTCTTTATCCAGAATCGGAGCCTTGGTATCCGGGTCCAGCTTCTGCTCCTCGATTTTCTTCTTATACGGTGTGGGAGCAATGATGGTAATGCCATGCTCGCCCTTTTTTACATGACGCTCAAACTGGTCTTTCCACTTATTGTATCCGGCTACCAATGTAGCGTCCGGCTTCTGCATATAGATGAGCATGGTGTTGTTTACCGAATAGCGGTGGAAGCGGGACATAACGGACAGATAGCTCATATACTTTTCACTCTCAAACAGTTCTTTGATCCCCTGCTCGATGCCATCTGTGATTTCCCTTAGCCGCTCTCGGTTGGTGGGTTTGTTCTCAGCCATGATTTTCAATCTCCTTTCCAAGTGTGTGATTTCTGCTGTGTGTTCTGCAATCCATGCCTTTTGTTCTTCTTCACTTTCATAAAGAAAAAGGTCCAACAGGTACTCTACATAGGTTTTCTTCTGGATTGCTTCCACAAAACGGGGGTGCGGTTCTTCCTCCGGTGTCCGGGGAGAATTGTCGGCCTCCCATTTTTTCAGCAAATGGTAATAATCGGACAGTACGCGATAACACCGCTGCCGGTCCTCCCGAAACTTTTGTGCCTCTGTTTTCTGCCGGACATATCTCCTACGGGGAGGGACCTGACTGTCATAGATCAGGCCAAAGTCCTGTGCCAGTTTCTCCGCCGCTTCTTTTGGGGAGAGGTCAAAGAGCTTTGCGGTAAAGTCGATCACATCCCCATCTTCACCGCAGCCAAAGCAGTGGAACCGCTGGTCTACCTTCATGCTGGGGTTCTTATCATCGTGGAAGGGACAGCAGGCCATGCCAGTTCGACTGACTTTTATCCCATAAAACTCTGCCGCTTCTTTGGTGCTGACCGACTGCTTAACTGCTTCAAATACATTCTCTGCCATGTGCCTTTAACTGTCGGACTTTTTCACAGGGGGCTGGTATCCGGCGGTTTTCGCCCGTTCACTGGCAGCTTTGCGACGCTCGGCGCTGTATGGCTCCCGGACTGATACACACCGCTTGGGAACGGTAAAGTTATGGGCGTCCTTTCGGGTGATCTGGTCGGGGTGCTTTTTTGCCAGCAGTTCCAGCTTCTCCATCAGACGGGGATCGTGGGTATAGACCTCAGCCATTGGTTCTGCCTGGTTATAGAGGAGAATGGTTTCCCGTTCCACTAAAGAGAGCTTCATCGGCTGCCTCCTTTCCGCTGGTCAAATTCCAGCTTGAAGTTGGCATACTGTCCATCGTCCTCCAAAACCACAGTGGCATCGTAGGTCTTGCCTGTTTTCTCCGAATATAGCCCCGTCACACGGACACGGCCATCGTTCAGCAGCGCAGACACCACAGCCTTGGTCGGCTGTTTTTTCTTGGCAGCCCACCATTTGTTATTTTTCCAGATTGCAAATTTGCAAGAATCATTCTGACAGAAGAAGCCTTTTTGCAGTTCTGCAACTTCACCGCCGCAGCGAGGGCATTTGCCCACCACCTCACGGAGCGGAGTGAACAGGTACTCGGTTCCCTTGATGACCTGATAAGTCCCCACCAAGTCTTTCAGCATGGTGCTGATCCCATCCAAAAACTCCTCTGGGGCAAGCTGCCCGCGCTCGATCTCGCCCAGTCGGTACTCCCACTCGGCAGTCAGAAGCGGCGATTGCAGTTGTTCCGGCAGAACGGTGATCAGGGAAACTGCATCGTGGGAAGGGAGAAGCTGCACCGTTTTCCTGCTCTTTTTTCGTTCCAGAAAACCGGCAGATACCAGCTTTTCCAAAATACCGGCACGGGTGGCCGGTGTCCCCAGACCTTTTCGCTCGGCATCCTCCGGCATATCCTCTTTTCCGGCAGTCTCCATCGCGGACAACAGGGTGTCCTCCGTAAAGTGCTGGGGCGGACTGCTTTTGCCTTCTTTGACGATTGCCGCAGAAACCGAAAGGGTCTGTCCTTCAGTCAGCTCCGGCAGGGCTGTCTCTGCACCCTCTTTTTTCGGCTCTGCATCCTTCGTTTTGGCACGGTAAGCGTCCTCCAGTGCTTTCCATCCGGGGTGCCTCACCGTTTTTCCTTTTGTGGTAAACTCCCCACCGGCACACGCTGCAATCACAACGGTTTCCAAATAGATATGGGGTTGGGCTACGGCGCACATCAGACGCAGGGCCACCAGCTCCAGCACCGCTTTTTCTCCCGCAGGAAGGGCAAAAAGGTCTGCATCCTTGAGATTTCTGGTAGGGATTACTGCGTGGTGGTCGGTTACTTTTTTATCGTTGATGACCGTCTGCGGATCACAGGTAATGGCGATTCCTTTGCGAAACGGCATAGCATTGGCAACCAGATTCACCAGCACCGGCAGGCTGTCTGCCATATCGCCAGTCAGATAGCGGCTGTCAGTACGGGGATAGGTGCAGAGCTTCTTTTCATACAGGCTTTGCAGATAGTCCAGGGTCTGCTGGGCTGTAAATCCAAGCAGGCGGTTGGCATCTCTTTGCAGAGTAGTCAGGTCATAGAGGGCAGGCGGCTTTTCGGACTTTTCCTTGCACTCCACCTTTTTGATTGTGACATTTGCACCCTGACAGGCTTCTTTCAGCTGCTCAGCAGCAACCTTATCCGCCATGCGCTCCCCGGATACGGTAAGACCGGGCAGCTCCAGCGCCACGGTATAAAAGGGAATCGGCTGAAAGGTGTCGATCTCAGCTTCTCGCTGAACAATAAGCGCCAGCGTCGGGGACATCACGCGCCCGATGTTGAGGGTTCGGTGATACAGCACGGAAAAAAGCCTTGTCGCATTGATCCCCACCAGCCAGTCGGCCTTGGCACGGCAGAGGGCAGCATCCCGAAGTCCGTCATAGTCCGCACCGGGGCGCAGGTTTGCAAAGCCTTCCCTTATGGCGGAGTCCTCCATCGAAGAAATCCAGAGCCTTTTCATCGGCTTCTTGCAACCTGCCAGCTCATAGACGCTACGGAAGATCATCTCGCCCTCGCGTCCGGCATCACAGGCATTTACCACTTCCGTCACATCCGGGGCATTCATCAGCTTTTTGAGAATATCAAACTGCTTTTTCTTATCTTTTCCCACCACCATCTGCCAATGTTCCGGCAGGATAGGCAGATCATCATATCGCCACTTGGCATACTTTGGGTCATAGCTGTCTGCATCCGCAAGACCGGCCAGGTGGCCCACGCACCAGCTGACACGCCAGCCGTTGCCCTCCAGATACCCGTCCTTACGAGCAGTTGCACCGATTACCGTAGCCAGACTTTGTGCAACCGATGGTTTTTCAGCAATCACTAAATTCATAATCTTCAGCCTCCCATTCTTCCCGCACAGGCGTGTGCAGTTTTTTCTCTATGCTGTTTTCCTCATCCAGTAGCAGGTTATAACCAAACCGGTAGTCATAGCGGTACAGTTTCCCCAGCAGGTCATTGATGATGATACGGCAAGCCAAAATGACACGGGTTTTATCCACCTGCATCAGCTGGTAGCGTTGATAATTGCTGTAATATTCTTCGTGACGGCGGGTATTGCAGGCGGCATCTTCAAGTAAACTATCTACTGCATCCTGACAACCATCTTCTTTTTCCCCTTCCATGCAGTTCAGAAGTTCCATCATCAAAGGAAAGCTCTGTTCATCCATAGGAGCTTCTGCTGCAAGAAAACCGATCAAAGCGGATAAGAGCAGACGAGCCGCCGTCTGTTCTTGTTCCGTCAGCACGGCCATTGTTTTCTCCGCATTTGGCAGGATCTTTTCTTCCACAAAATCTGCCGCATCGTCGGAACAAAGCTGACGGATAGAATCTATGGACAATGAAACTGTCACGGTATCTAAGGAGAAATCAAAGGGGTCATCTTGCTTTGGCTTTCTCCGAAGTTTGTTTAACATGGTAGAAAGAATGTCGCCGCCAAAATACACGGCGATCACCAGCAGGTCAAAAACAGCAATCAGCTTGATAAATATAATCAGAACACTCATTTTTTTCGTTTCCTTTCTTTGAGCCAGCGTTCCATCTCACGATGGCAGATACCTACGCAGGGGCTTCCATAACTCCCGCAACCATAGCAGGGGTGGTTGTGGGGTAAAGAAGGAGGACGGGAAGTTTCCCTCCCGCCCTCCGGCCTGCGTGTCATCATGCGTTCATAGGGACTGTCTGTGAAACGGGTCATTTCACGCTATCCTCGTCATCTTCTTCTGTGCTGCCCCCGTCAGCGTCAGGCTCATCTGACTCCTCATTTTCGGTTTCCCATTCCTCGGAATCTTCCTCGCCATAATCATAATCGTCCAGACTGTCATTGCCCTTGGTCTTAGGCTTGTTCTTAACGAGCTTCAAATAGGCAAATACGCCACCGCCACCAAGCAGAGCCAGCAGAAGAATCAGCGCAGCCGGATTTAGTCCGGCAGGCGTCTCTTTTTCCGGCTCCGGTGTTTCTGCCGGAGGTTCCGGTGCTTTGCCCGTACATTTACTCTTATCAGTTGCACAGACCGGACAAGCCGTATTGACTGCCCCTGCTTCACATTTTGTCGTGCAGCTACACACAGCAGCTGGCTCCTCTTTAACATTTCCATCTTCCATCAGTGCCATCAAATCCGCTTCATCCACCTGGTTCAGAAAGTGAACAGCAGTCTCCTTGTCCTCATTCGCCCTGTCAATCAGGATGTAAAAGTAATTTCCAGCTTTGGTCGTAACCGTAATAAGCTGCTTATTGCCACCAAAATCATCCACCAGAGCGGCATTGCCATCTGGTGTAAGTGCCGGTGCCGGTTCTGTTTCTTCCACAATCACGTTGCTATCATTGGTAGAATCCTCTGCCGGTGCCGCCGGAGCCTGTTCTGACCCCTGTGCAAAAGCAGGGATCGTAAAGCCAAATGCCACAACCATTGTCAGGCAAAGGGCGGAAAGTGTTCGGAGCAATCGTTTATTCCTCATAGCTGTTTTCCTCCTGTTCGTTGTTGTCATCAGCCAAACTGCCGGGAACTGTGCCGCCGGACAGCATGGCGCTCAACTGGGTCGGGGTCATACGCAAGGCGCGCACCATCTGGACGATCTCCAGATTTTCTGCCTCGGTTTTCTGTGCTTCCAGCGCCTTGAGCTTTTCCTGATACTCTGCGATCTTCTCGCGGACCTTTGTAATCTCCTGGTCAATGCGCTCAATTTTGTTCTTTGCCATCGTCTATCACTCCTTCTTAAAAATCTCTGTTACCAGTTCATCAGGCCGTAGCCCTTAATGCTTTGATAATTCAGGTCATAACTTTTAATCTTGCAGGCATCGCCGGAATTTCCCTCCACGGTATAAACACGGCTGCCATCCGTACCGATCACGATACCTACATGGTCTGCTGTCCCATCCAAATCCCAGTCAAAGAAAATTGCATCTCCGGGAGCCAGATTGTTATAGCCTCTTGCGCCCCACTGTCCATGAGACTGGAACCACGGAACGCCCTGCCACTCACAGCCTGCAAAGCGCGGTTCACTTTTTCCTGCCTGGTTATAGCACCAGGATACGAAGCAGGCGCACCATTCCACACGGGAGTCAAAGCCGTACCAGCTCCAGTAGGGATAACCGCCCACATTGCCCACCTGACGCTTGGCCAGTTCCACCAGCTGAGGATTGCCGGGGCGGGTACCGTTAATGAACTGCACACCGGACAGATCTTCCGAGCCGCTGGTATCAGGGGAGCCGCCGCCAAACAACAACGGCTTATTGCCCATGGTCTGCCGGTAAACCTGATACATTTTCATCTGCTCCGGGGTCAGAAGTTCCGACACCACAGCGGAAATGGGCTTGCTGGCGAGTTTCACATTCAAAATGTAATACTCATAGGGAACTTCTTCTGAGGTGGTCTCGCCGGTCTCCGGGTCGGTTGAGGTCTCCGTGCGGTAGCGAATCTCCACTTCCTCAGTAAGCGTCAGCTGATACTGTGCTGCAAACACACGCGCCAGCTCTGCCTGAGCGCTCTGCCGGGTGTAGCCTTGCAAGACGGCAGAGAGAAATGCCGCTAGCTCATGAGGGTCATGGCCGATCATACCAAGGTCATAGCGATACTCGTCATACCCTGGGTGACTGCTTTCAATGTTGTCGATTTCCTCCTGCAACTGGGCTTCTCTGGCTGCATAATCTGCCTCCACCGCCAGCATTTTCGAGTCATCTGACGGATAGGTGGTGCCGGAGAGAACGGAACCGATGCTCTGCGCCATCATGGAGCAGGAGGACATGGTATTCATCAGCATACAGGTAATGAGGAACAAAACCCCTGCCATCAGGAAACCCTTCTTGTGGCGCATGACGAATGCCCCTGCCTGCTGTACCTTTTCTTTTACCGTCCTTGCGGCTTTTCCTGTTTTGGATGCAGCCTGGGCGGTATTTCCGGCAGTCTGCCCGGCGTGTTTGGCGGCGGCATACTGCTTTTTGATGACCTGCTTTTGCTGCCAGCGGGAAAGAGGGTTGCTGGCAAACTGGGGATTTTCCTGCAAAGATTTCTGGTACAGAACATTTACATTTGCCTTTTCCAGTTGGCGCTCTGCCTGTGCTGCTTTGCGGTACGGCTTCAGCTTGTGGCTGCGATAGCCCTCCCGCACCAGATAAGCGCCGGTCTCCACCGCTTCCTCGGACTTGTGGGCGCTTTCCACGCCCACATTGTCCTGTTCTGTTTCCCGGATCTCTTTGTGGAGCTTGCCCGCAACCAGATGGACGGGAGCTTCCTTGACCCCTTGAGAAAGTTTGGAGGGTGGCTTTTTCTTGTCCTCAAAGGTCAGCTTCGAGGTCTTTTTTCCGGTATCCGGGTCGATGACCGTCTGCCTGACCTTTTTCTTTGGGATATTGGCCTGCGCCTTATCTGCTCTGGCCGCAGCTTTCTCCGCTTTACGGATCGGCTTTTCCAGTGCAGGGTCAGACCGTTCCTCATCAGTAAAGCGCAGGCGCGGCTCTTTATTCAAACCATTCTCCCAGCATGAGGGAGGACATCATGTAGTGCAGCTCTGCATAAATGGCCATTCCCACAGGATCGTTGAACATACAGCCGGACAGGTAGGCGTAAAACTGTGCCACCACATCGGACAGGATTTTCGCTTCGGTTCCTTCCAGAACCAGACCACCCATACCTTCCTTGGCACGGATGGTGCTCCAGACCTCTGCCAGACGGAGCAGCCCCACCTGACCGGTCTCATTCAGTTCGGCTGCCTGATCTGCCGCCGTGCGGCACTCACTTACCGCATCGGCCATGACCGTAAGCAGCTGGCTGCGCTGGGCATTTACCGCCCTGTCAAAAAACATCAACGGATTTTTATTAAAAATGTTGGGGTTCATCATCATTCATCCTCCTTCTTTTTCAGTTCCTGGGGTTTGGTGGTCATAATGCGGTACAGCTCGGTATTCTTCGGGAAGTGGTCCACGAAAGGCAGAATTGTGGAGCCATAGAACAGCAGGCCCTCGCCCTCACCGGAGTGGGTCACATAGCTAAGCTGGTGCGTGGAAATGCCAAGCTGCTTGGCAAGTATCTGACGGTCTCCGCCTGCCTGGTTGAGCATATACACGAAGTCGGAGTTTTCAAAGATGTTCTCTACCTCGCGGCTGCTCAAAAGGTCTTTGACATTCTGGGTGATACCTGTCGGGATTCCGCCCCATTTACGGAATCGCTTCCAGATTTCCACTGTATAGGCAGCGGTCTGTTCCTCCTTCAAAAGCAGGTGCATCTCGTCGATGTAGTAACGGGTGGACTTGTGGGCAGCGCGGTTAATGGTAACGCGGTTCCACACCTGATCCTGTACCACCAGCATACCGATTTTCTTGAGCTGCTTGCCCAGTTCCTTGATGTCATAGCAGACAATGCGGTTGTTGATGTCCACATTGCTCTGGTGGTTGAACACATTGAGGGAGCCGGTTACATAGATTTCAAGGGCCGTAGCGATATACTGGGCTTCCTTTTCCTCCTGTTCCCGAAGCAGGTTATATAGGTCCTCCAGTATGGGCATATTCTCCGGGCGCGGGTCATTGAGGTAAGTCTGATAGACCAGACGCACACAGCGGTCGATGATGGTTTTCTGCACCGGCTGCAAGCCCTCCTTACCGCCCACAATCAGCTCACATAAGCTGAGGATAAAATCAGACTTGAGGGACAGCGGGCTTTCATCATCCGAGTAGTCCAGGTTCAGGTCCATCGGATTGATGTAGTTGGTGGAGGTAGGCGAGATCTTGATGACCTGCCCATGCAGACGTTCAACAAGAGGTGCGTACTCCGCTTCCGGGTCACAGATAATAACATCATCACTTGTAAGCAAAAAGCAGTTGGCAATTTCTCGTTTTGCGCTGAAGGACTTACCGGAACCCGGCGTACCCAGAATCAGGCCGTTGGGGTTTTTCAGCAGCTTTCTGTCCACCATGATGAGGTTGTTGGACAGAGCATTGATGCCGTAGTACAGAGCTTCTTTCCCGTTCTGGAACAGTTCCTGCGTAGTGAAGGGCACAAAGATAGCTGTGGAACTGGTGGTCAGTCCTCGCTGAATCTCAACCTGATTGAGACCCAGAGGCAGACAGCTCATCAGCCCTTCTTCCTGCTGGAAGTCCAGCCTGATCAGCTGACAGTTATACTTCTGGGCAATGGAGCCTGCCTGAAAGATGTTGTTGCCAAGCTGACGGGGATTGTCCGCTGTGTTCAACACCAGAAAGGTCAAAAGGAACATTCTCTCATTGCGGCTCTGCAAATCCTGCAAGAGTTTTTTCGCTTCACTGCCGTAGGTAGCAAGGTCAGATGGAATGATGTCCATGTCGTATCCGGCACGGACTGCTTTTTTCTGTTCCTCGATCTTGCTGCGGTCCAGGTCGGTAATCTTGCGCTTTATCGTTTTGATGGCTTTCACCTGATCCACCGACTGAATGTGCATACTCACAATGAGCGAGCTTTCCATATCCAAAAAATCAGCCAGCAGACGGTCATTCAGCTCCGGTGCGAGAATCTGCAAAAAAGAAACAGCCCCGTATTTCTTGCCCATACGGAACTGCTTGCCGGTGCGGAACTCAAAGGAGCTTGGTGCAATAAAATCCTTTGTGGACAGACCGGAAGGAGCCAGCCAGTCCCATTCAAACTGAAACGGGAGTTGTTCATCCATGTGGAATACCGCATGAAGCTGAAAAAGCCTTTCTTTACCGTCCAGCGTTCTGGCAGCTACACCAAGACGCTTGAAGTTATTAAGTATATCGGTCTCAATACGCTCCAGACGGGGCTTGGCGGCTTTGATGCTGTCTGCGTCGATACCAAAGGTCAGGTATTTGGTCTTGATGAGACCGTTGTTACCTCTGGCCAGCTGATTTTGCAGCATTGTGGTATATTCTTCGCGGATACTGTCAAAGGCGTCCCTCTGGGGCGGGATGGAAATGGAGTTAGCAAAGGTCTCCTCCGATGCCGCAAGGTTCAAAAAAGACAGCTGGAAATGAATCGAGCTGTCAAAATAATTGAGGAAATCACACCAACCCTCAAAGATTGCCGTCTTATCTTCGTTTTGGGAGAGCTGATAGTTGATGTCCTGAAACTGAATGGTCTTTGTGTAGTGGCTGTCCGATATGCGGCAGATTCCGTCCGGCCACATCCGTTCATAAGGGATACTGTCCTGCGCAGATTTTCCTTTTTTGTCCGTGCGGTTGGCGCGGACAATGGCCGCTTCGATCTGCTTCTTATCGGCGCGGGACAGCTTTTTCTTTGTCTTTACCGGCTGCACAGTTTTTTCCTCGGTTTTCCCGAACATCCGATGCAGCCATTTTTTTATTGCGGTGAACAATATCATACACCTCCTTATCGAGCATTTCCTGCCGCTTTAATACGGCATAAAAGTTATTGGTCTGGTAGGGACGCTGCTTGGGACGGATCACAGCTACTTTGAGAATGTTGCCCACGATCTTTTCCAGGGGCTGTCCATGCTTTTCGTACATAGCCAGCATAAAGAATGGCAGCATAACCAGCATCATACACATAGCCGCTACACTGTTTCCGGTAGGTTTTCTGAGCAAAAAGAAAAGCGGTACGCCAATAAGCGCTCCGCCCGTGAAGCAGATAAGCTGCCGCTTGGTCAGATTGAACATGACCTTTGTTTTGACTTTTGTTAAGTCCTTGGGTACGGGTACATAAGCCAATGTGGAAACCTCCTTCCGTTTTAGTGCGCCTGAAAGACTGATTTGGCGAGACTGCCGGTTTTGAACAGCGTAAAACATAGCAGTACGGTGTAGCCCACGCAGCTCCAGATTGCCATGATGATGTCATCTTCCAGAGCGATGTTCTGCACCAGCACAGCATAAATTGCCACGCAGACGATAATGAGAAACGCCTGAAAGCCCAGTGCCAGCAGGGATCGGAGGTAATTCTGTCCCATACCGCCCCATTCTTTGCCCATCATTGCAGCCATTGGAACGGGAGCCACCGAAGTTACAAGGTAGATCTCGATCATACGGCCATAAATAACGATAAAGATACAGATATACAACGCCCACATGGTAATGCCAATAAAGAGGGATTGGAACCACAGTCCGAACAGCGGTCCCAAATCCATTTCCATCAGCCTCGGTTCCAGATCGGTCATAACTGAGGAAATGTCAATGGACGCATCCGAATTGATAATCCCTGCCGCCTGCGCCACCACGCTCTGCGCCATATCAAAGACGCCCATCACGATATTCCATGTATTTGTGACAATGAGGATGGCGGCAGCTGATTTGAACACCCACTTGAAAATCATCCAGGTGTCCACATCATGCAGGTTGTTCTTGTCTGCAATCATCTGGATCAGGTCTACGGTCATCACGATAGACAGGATCACGCCTGCAATCGGCACCATGATGGAGTTTGACAGATTCTCAATCATATTGAAAATACTGCCATTCCATCCCTGTGGGGTCTGGCCTACCTGTACGGATATATCCGCGACCTGCTGATTTACACTGTCAAACATCCCCGAAAGGTTGCTCATAATGCCTCCCACCAGCATTTCTTTCAGCCAATTTGTCAGGGCTTCAAGTAAGAAATCCATACGGTGTCAACCTCCTTTCCGCCGCCCCCGCAAAGCTGCGGGAGCGGCAAGGATTTCATACGGAGACGCTTAGACAGAGAAAAGCCCGGAGAGCAGAGGTACAAGGACCATGCCTACCACGGCTACACCAGCACCGGCCATGAGCTGCTTCATGCCCTGGCTCTTGGCGCCGGATAGCGATAGGTAATCTTTTGATATAATCTCCAGATTTTCCCCCGCTCCACACCGTGCATGCAGCTTTCACCGCACACGGCGTTCCATCGAATTCAACAGCCAAGGTTTTTCATATACGATTTACACACTTCGTAACAGCATATTTATCAAAGAATGATTACAGGCATTTCTGCCATAGTTCGAAGTTTGTTAAGCTTTGCAAGTTTAGAATCATCTAATTGCAGTGGGTTCAGATATTCTCTGATAGTGATTTCAGACGATGCATGGATAATCACATGGATGGCTTTTGAGACTAAAATCAGATTTTCGTATGCATCTGTACCACCTTTGCCTAATGGCATTTTATGATGACAGTGAATGTCGTATACTTCCATAGGAAGTCCTGTAACTGCACATTTTCCATATTGAGCCGCAAATAGTGATATTCTGTTGTCTGCATATTCGATTGACCTGCCCTTGACAGGATTACGCATCAGCCATAACATTGCGTCGGTATTAATAGCTAGATTCTTATGAATCAGCTCTCGTCCCTTGACAGTGTACTTATTGATGTTTTTCCTTTTGTTTTGGGCATTTTTCTGCGGAACGGCTCCCACTGGAACAATGGGACGTTCGTGCAGAAATCTCAATTGCCTGCTTTTACCATACTTGTCCTTGATAAAACCATTTTTCAGAGAACCCTTACGGGACACATCGCCTTTCAGCCGATTTCTAAGCTGTTTATTGATACTGAAGGCAAGCTTTCCAAAGTCCGCTGTTGTTTCTGTTGCTATACAGTAGTATTCATGCAGTCCTGCGACTACAGAATTATATTTCTGTAACTGTATAAACTGAGCTGTGTCATCTGGCGAATGAGCCAAAGTTTTTACTTCCTTGGTCAGCTTTTCATGAGCCTTTTTGTATGCCTTGTCACACATATGTGACCTGACGATATATTTCTTTCCCTTTTTCCGCACTTTCAGTTTGAATCCGAGAAAATCAGAATACTGTCTTTTTAGATTGACAACCTTAGATTTGTCTGGGCTTATATCAAGACCCAGGCGGTCTTTTAACCACATTTCTGTGGCTTTATACGCTCTGACGGCTTCTGCATGTGTAGGGCAGAAGATCTTGAAATCATCGGCATATCGCACCGCATGCACTTCTTTCAATCTGCTTCTGCGCAAAGCCCTGTAAGCATGGCTTTTGATAACTGTTCCCTGCTTATTGCTTCTTGTTGTAAAATCTGTTTTCGTTGGCATTTCTTCCCATTGGGAAGTAATCCACCAATCCAACTCGTTCAAAACAATGTTTGCAAGCAATGGCGACAGGATACCGCCTTGTGGGGTTCCCTTGGTGGGGAAAGTTTTATCTCCATTTGGCAGAATAACAGGTGCTTTCAGCATTTCCTTAATGATGCATAACAGTTTCTTATCTCTTATTCCCAATGCCCATATCTGCCTTATCAGTTTAGTATGATTGATGTTATCGAAAAATCCTTTAATATCAAGGTCTACTACGTGATACATATGCTGTACCTGTATCAATCGCATACACTGAGCGATGGCATGTTCAGCGGATCTATTCGGGCGGAATCCGTAAGAATTATCGCTGAATTTTGCCTCGCATATCGGCTCCATGACCTGTAAGATGCATTGCTGTACCACTCGGTCAACGATAGTTGGAATTCCCAGAGGTCTGGTCTTTCCATTGGGCTTTGGTATCTCCACACGCTTTACTGGGCGTGGGTGATAGCAGCTGAATTGCTTTCTTATGAGACGGACATATTCTTCCTCGTTTAATTTAGCAAGGTCATTAATTGTCCTTTTGTCCACACCTGCGGTATCACTTCCTGTATTCGTCTTTATCATTCTGTATGCCAGCTTGATATTCTCTTCACTTTCGATGATTTCCATAAGATGATTAAATATCTTGTCTTTCTTACTGTCTGCATACAATCCATCAAAAGTACTTATCATGTCATAATACTCAGAATTGCGGATTTTTCTCTGTTTAGATTTCTGTTCTTGCTGTTTCGAAGTCAACACAGGCATCCTCTCCCTTCGGTTTGGATTTTCTTTGTCATACTCGAAGCTGCGTTTATCGTATATTCATTTTTTTCTGTTGAATTCGACTTGGGGCTATCCCTCCACGATGTTTAGCATCGCTTCACAGGTACTGTGCCCCTACTCTCACTGGGATTAAGTACGGTTGTACCGGTTTTGCCCGGCTTTCCCGTCCAACGACCTGCAACGGCTTGTTTCATACGTTCCCAGCTTTCCACGTTCCGATATTCCTATCATTGATTATCTTTAGGTCCTTCCTCTAAGCCTGTGTCCAATCATGCATAATCATATCGCCTGTAACGATATATGGATGTTCATAACAACCATTCTTACTAATCCACGGACACGCCCGTACAAGGGCTACTGCCTTTCGACAGTATCAACGTTTAGACTCGTACATTCGGAAGTTCGTCAGTACTTTCGTACATTCTGACCATGGGTAACCGACACCCGGCATATAGGTAGCACCATCCACCGCTGGATAGCTTTCGTATATGGTAGTTAGCCATATTTACGGCTACTCTCTGCCGACTTTACCGAGCTTCTGACACTTTGGCGGTTGCACGCTGATGCCAGTCGGAGTATCAGTGTGAGCGCTTCGGGGCGTTACTCCCTCATTTCACTCATCGGAATATCAGTTCTCCAAAGTTTCAGGCTTGAAAGCCCTTCGACTTTGTGCGTAAGCTTTTCACTTACGAACGTGTCGCACGGTTGTCGTTGCCGTAACCTTCCAGCAGGTTGATAACGCCCCAGATACCGAGACCGGCACCGAGCGCGATAACGAGGGTCTGAAGAACGGTGATTGCCTGTTCAAAAAATGCCATATAGTTTGTTAGCCGGAATCTGATTAAAAAATAGGTTTGTCATGTTTCATAGGCATACAAAAGCCGGAACAATCTGCCGCCCGGTTTCCGGGGGGCATGATTCCGGCTGTCCTCCTTTTTCATTATTTTTTCTTGCGATTGTCCGCTTTGTACGCCAATGGCCCATAGAGGGCAGTTGCGGCAAATAGATACGATCACTCCTTTCTCAGCGGAACCGTATTACACGCCCTCCGTGTCTACTTCATATACATCGCAGACCTCATCAGGCTTGAGTTTTAGTCTGGCAGACAAAAATGCTTCAATATCAAAGGTATTTCGCTTGTCTGCATCAGCTGTGTATTTGAAATTAGGGTGCTTGGTGATGTCGTACTTATCCGAAAGAAAAGGGCGCACACCGCGCAGCTGCAAGATGCACTTGCCGCCATCCATAACAGCAAGCTCATCCTGGCTCATCAGCTCTTTCCCCAATTTTTGATAGTTGAGAGAGTGGGAAGTTTCCCGGCCACGGCTCTCTCCGGTGTTGTAGGTGTCGATGGTTTCCTTGCCCAGCACGGCAGCCAGCTCTTTGAGGGTAGTCGGCTCTTTACCGCCCAGGAAGATGGAAGTATCCATGTTACCGATGATGGTATCTGCGTTATCCTTATAGATCGCCTTGAGCTGACTCTGTGCCTGCAACACCAGACAGGCAGAGATTTCACGGCTTCGGATGGTGGCCACCAGCTTTTCCAGTTTCGGAATCTGCCCGATGTTAGCACACTCATCAATCAAACAGCGCACATGAACCGGAAGCCTGCCGCCATACACATCGTCGGCTTTTTCGCAGAGCAGATTGAAAAGCTGGGTATAACACATGGAGATCAGGAAGTTAAAGCTGTCATCCGTATCACTCATAATGAGGAACAGAGCAGTTTTCCTGTCTCCCAGAGTATCCAGCTCCAGCTCATCATAAGCCGTGACCTCACGCAACTCTGCAATGTCGAACACGGCAAGGCGAGCGCCGCAGGAAATCAAAATCGACTTGGCTGTTTTTCCAGAGACAAATTGTCAAGGACTTTTTCATCAAATTCAAAAAGAAGTCAC
>NZ_QTUL01000019.1:0-51369 GCF_003435675.1 Blautia sp. AM23-13AC
TTATGGCATAACTTGAAGTGAATAAAAAGGTACTCAGGTTCTACCGTTTACTTCCCGTCGTTGTGTCGATCAGCGCCGGAACGGTCGTTCTTCCCTGGTAATCATCATCAGCACGGTAATACGCCTCAGAGAGGAACTGATCGCCGAGCACCGGGTCGATGTGTTTTCATTGTAAACGTATTCCCAGCCAAGGTTTTTCTCATACGGGGCATGTTCTACCATATTGACGGAAATCTGATCTTCCAGGCCCTCCAGCTCTCTTACGATCGCCGCGCGGTTGGACCAGTGGCACAGCTTTGCCCAGCCGAGACGGTATCTCTTATTACCTTCTGCCTTCAGATCGTTTTCACCGTCGCCGAACGGAGTTGTGAAGTGATTCGGCTGTCTGCGGAAATAGCCGTTTTTGTCGATCTCCGATACGGTTTCTTTTGGTCTTACGCGGATTTTTCTTCCATTTACAATCTCATAATCATAATTCGCCATTGATTTTCTGCCCCTCTTTCGCGTGTTCTATCGAATGAATTTTCAAATAGGAAAGCTTTTGTTTTCCTATTATTCCGCTATGTTTTCTATGCAGTTATCATACCATATCTGTCTGGTTACGTCTAATTGCTAATTCTTTGGAGTGGCTATAGGATTTTCTTATATTAAAAGGCTAGTGCCGCATTCTCTGCAAATGGGCACTGGCCTTGTTTTCGGCGCTTTTTGTTTTTCAGATTTTTCCTTCCCGGCGCAGATACGCCAGAAAGCCGTTGCATCCCTCCACGACATCGCGGTACGTCGCCTCAAAATCTCCCGTATACCACGGATCCGCAATATCGCGGCCGGAACCGGTGAAGGAAAGAAATTTGTAAACCTTTCCATCCGGATCATTTTTCAGCATCCGGTTCAGATTGCGGATATTCGCGGTATCCATGCCGATGATGTAGTCGGCGCGCTCGTAATCCTTCCATGTAATCTGCTTTGCGTGATGCGGCACGAGCGGAATGTGCTCCTCGCGCAGTTTATTGACTGTCCCGTAGTGCGGCGGATTGCCGATCTCCTCGCGGCTGGTGGCGAAGCTGTCGATTTCAAAATTGTGGGCAAGGCCGAGGGAATTTACTTTGTGGGTGAATACGCTCTCAGCAAGAGTCGAGCGGCAAATATTGCCGTGGCAAATAAATAGTACTTTAATCATCTTTTCATATCTCCATTTAAGTCTTGTATTTCTTCTCAAACGCTTGATATTTCAGGGTTTTCCGACTTTTGAGTTTTCCTTTCTTTTCAAGGTATCTTCTCAAATCTTCTCGTATTTTCTTATATTTTTCCCTGCAATCTTGGTAAATCCGTTGGTAAAGCAAGCGTCCTTACCAACGGGCTTTTTTAACTATTCGCTATCCGATATACTTCTTCCTTTGCATCATCAAAATTCACATGGGTGTAAGTGTTCAAGGTTACACTGATGTCTGCGTGACCCATGATATACTGCAAGGTTTTCGGATTCATACCGGATTTTGCCATATTAGAGCAAAAGGTGTGCCTGCATACATGAGGGGTAACTTTCGGCATCTGGATGCGATAAATTTTATTATATTTCTGAATAATATGCTCCAGATACTTTTCCCAGTGAAGGGCAACCATCGGCATATCGTTTTTATCCAGAAACAAAAATCCTGCATATCCTTCCACCATCGGTTCAACTTTTGGTGTCTTGCGGTTGGCAATGATTCTGCGAAAACACGCTGCGACAGCTTCCGTCATCGGCACATAGCGGATGCCTTTGTCAGTTTTTGGTTCTTCAATTACATACTGCATCTGTGCAGTACGCTGTAACTGATGGTCTACCTTGATACGCATTTCTCCAAACTCGATTTCTGAAACCGTCAGCCCACAGAACTCTGAGATACGAAGCCCTGTGTGAAAAAGAATATAGATTGCATCATAGTATCTGCTAAAATGTTTATCTTCCTGAATAAACTTTAGCAAATCTCTCTGCTGCTTTCGGGTAATCGCTTCTCTGGTAACAGAATCATTGACAATGACGGATGCAAGCTCAAATTCAAATGGGTTTTTACGAAGCAAATCATCGTCTACCGCCATCTGAAATGCTGGTCTGAGGACTCCCCGGATAGAATGAATGGAACTGTATCCCCGCCCATCAATTTGTTGGAGCTTAATCAACCATGCCTTTGCGTCTGACAAACGCACCTTATCAATTCGCAGATTCCCAAAACTCTCTTTTTTCAGCATATTGATGACCGTTTTATATCCGGCAACCGTATTGTGACGAACTCCTGTTTTCAATGAAACGTACTTTTCTACCAGTTCCAAAACAGTATAGTTGCCACCGTTGGTTACGATACGGTCAAACAAATCCGCTTCAATCTGTTTTTCTTTCTCACGCAGGGAAGGCTCCCGCTTCTTCCCTTTTGGCATTGGGTCATTCTTGTCCAAACGCCAACTGTATACATTTTTCTCTTTTCCGTCCTCATCAATATAGCGGAACCGATACCTCCCATCTTTACGCTGGTACTCGCCCTCTCGCAAAATCCGATTACGGTTATCTCGTCTTTTCTCACTCATCGTGAACTCTCCTTTCAAAAAAGAGAGCCAGACTTGCACTCTTATCATAGCACAAATCCAGCTCTCCGCATAGTTATATCATGTGAAATCGGTAAATCTGTCAGCTCTGTTTACACAGCAGTAGCCTGATCCAGATACCGTTCAAATTTCTCACGCTTAATGAGGGCACGATTGCCGTTCATCACATAAAAATCCTCATTGGGATGTGTGTCAATAAGCGTTCTCAGTTTTCCTTCGCCGATATGATAATATCTGGCTGCTTCCTCAATGGTAAGCGTATATCTACGCCACACCGGAATATCTGAGTAATTATTTCCTTCCATGTTCATCTTATTATTTGCCATAGGCAGTTATCCTCCATACATGAAAACAGCCAGACAGAGGGTGTCGGCAACGAAGTCCGGCAACGGGCTTCAAAAGACCTTGCAAACAATCTCAATCTGGCGATGGTTACTATTTATACTTTTCTTTTATTTTTCTGTTGTTTTGGTTGTTATAAAGGAGAAAAGCCCGGAAATAAGGGATTTCCCCTGGCAACCGGCTCGGCAACGGGATAGCAACAGGGGGTGCAACGGGCTGTCCTTTTCAGAAGGGAAGCTCCATCTGTTCTGTGACCTCCACAAAACCGTCCATCGTTTTTTCAGACGGATTGCCGGATTCCGTTGCCGGGTTTTCACGCTCCCAGCCCTTTTGTCTGCCGTATTCGGAAAACATTCTTGGGTTCGGGAAGTACCGCCAGCCAGAAATGCACTGGTTCATAATCTCGTTGATTTCCCGGATTTCCCATTGCTTCGGCTCGTCAAAGGCATGGTTCAAGGCTTCCTTATAGAGCTGCTTGGAGCAGACCATGCTCCCGGTGTACTTATCAAGATACGCCTGTATCATCCCGGCTTTGGTGTCCTCCGGCATAAAATCCCGCTGGTGTTCTTTGAGATACCGCTGCATGGCAGGGCTGAAAGCCAGCTTGAACCTGCCGCTTCTGTAAATTTCCATCGCTTCTGCCCACATCTGCTCGATATAGGCTCTGGAAGCGGCTTCGTCCTCCAAAATGTGAACCTCGGCTTGCTCCGGGTACACCATGACGGGGATAAAGCGGCGGTTGCCGGAACGGTCAAGGGGCAGGAAGTCAAGGGCATTGGAAGTGCCGCCAAACACGCACTGACGGGGGCGGTCTGCTGGGTGGGTTTCATAGGGTATCTTGTAAACCTCTTTCTGTCGGCTTAAAAATGACTTGATTTCCTCAATGCTCTTGGCGTTGGCGGTTGCCATCATTTCCGACATTTCGATAATCCAGTGACCTTGCAGCTTGCGGTACACATTGTCATCGTCCAGCTTCCGCAAATCATCGGAGAACCACTCGTCCCGGACTGCCAGCAGACGGAAGAAAGTGGACTTGCCAGCCCCCTGACCGCCGACCAGACAGAGCATGATTTCAAACTTGCACCCCGGCTGAAAGGCTCGTGAGATTGCACCCAGCAGGAACAGCTTCAATGCTTCATAGGTGTAATCGTCTGCGTCAGCCCCCAGAAAGTGCCGCAGGCAGAAGCGGATTCGCTCTGTCCCGTCCCACACAAGGGAACTTAAATAATCCCGGATGGGGTGGTACTTGTTTTCATTCGCCACAATCCCGATGGCGTTATCAATCTTTTTCTCATTGGTAAGCCCGTAGGTTTCTTCCAGATAGAGAAGCAGATACTTCATATCTGTATCGTTCAGGGCGGTGCTTTCCCTGTGGAAGCCGATGGGCTTTATGATGTCCTTGCGGTCAGTCAGGATGTTGTATGCGATAGCCCCGGAAAGCAGCGGGTCACGCTGGAATACAGTCAGGCAGTTCCGTATGCTCTGACGGACACCGCCTTTCTCGGTAGTTTCCAGCCCCTCCTTGATTTCCTCAATGCTCTGGGGTGGCTGCATGGCGTTCATGGTGTTTTTTAGTTCTTGCTGCGTCTGCGGCGGCAAGCTCTGCCATTCGCTGTTCAAGCTGTATCACATCCTTTCCGTAGTCCGTAATCAAAGCCGCTTTTTCCTCTGTTTCCCCGAACAGCAGCACATCCAGCAGATACTCCACTTGGTCTTGCTTCTGTAAGGCTTCTATAAACCGGGGATGAAAGGCTTCCTCCGGGGAGTGTGGGGCGTAGTCCGTTCTCCATGCCCGAAGCAGATGGAGATAATCGGCAAGAATACGGAAGCAGCGGTTCTTTGCTTCCTGAAACTGTTCCTCCGGGGATTTCTGCCGGGGCTTTGGCTTTTTTTCCTTTCCCGGCGGTTTCCAGTCCTCATAGGAAAGCCCGAAGTCCTGTGCCAGCTGTACGGCGGCTTCTTTCTTTCTCAGCCCATACAGGGTGGCGGCAAAATCAATCACATCCCCATCCGCACCGCAGCCGAAGCAGTGGTAACGCCGATCCAGCTTCATGCTTGGGGTTTTATCGTTATGGAACGGGCAGCAAGCCATCCCGTTCCGACCTACATGGATTCCATAATGCTCCGCAGCCTGTCTTGTTGTGACGGACTGCTTCACAGCTTCAAATACATTCAAATCTATCCCTCCTTGAAAAAAGAAAAGCACCTGACATTCTCTGATTGAAAATGGCAAGTGCCTGTTAAAGTTCCATATCCTGTTGTCTGTGTTTCGTCTGTTCCTGGGCAGTTCTTTGTGCTTTTTTCTCGTCTGTCTTATCCTGCAAGACTTCCTTGATGGGCTGCTTCTTGGGCGGCTCTTTGCTTTCCTCTGTGCCGGGGGTGGCTTTCTGTACCCAGTAGCGGATATCCCGCAGCTTCTTCAAATCCTCCTGCACCTCTGTCAGCGGTACTTTCAGCTCTGCGATTTCGCTGAGAAGTTTTTCCTGCTCCTGTTGCAGTTCCTTTTGGGTGCTGTCCTTATCGTCCGGGTGCTTGGCAAGGTAGGCGGCGGCTTTCGCATACCGGGCGACCTCCGGGTGTTCCTGTTTGAATTTCTCCTTTGTTTTCTTGAAAAATATCTTCTGGTACTTCTCATAGACAGGCTTACATTCCTTGCAGTCTGTCCGGCTGGCAAGAATCCCGTCAATCACTTTGCTGCGGGCTTCCTTTGGCTTCATCTGATTGCGGTAATCTGCGGCTGATTTCCCGGAAGATTCCAGAAATACTTCTAAGTCCTCCACAGTAGAAAGCCCCTTTTGACGGAGATAGGACAGGGCTTCGCTGACTGCCTTTAAGTCCTGTGAAGTCCCCCGGTTCTGTCCAGCCCTTGTCCAGTCCTTCCGTTCTTCCTTTCGTATCTCCATATACTTCATCAGAAGATTTGGAAGAAGTGTTGCTTCCTCCGCCGCCTTTTGTGCAAGCAGCTCTTTCCGTTTTTCGCCCAGCTCGGTAATCCAGCCTTTGAGGTTTTGGATAAGCTGCCGGATGGACTTCATCAGATTGTTGGCAGCTCTGATTTCCCGGTTCAGGTTGCCGATATTCGTCTGGATACCCCGCTTTTCCATCTGCCGGACAGCAGCCCCCTCATGGACAGTAGGGACTATATCAAGCCCCTGTCTGGCATAGGAACGCAAGTCCACACGCTCCGGTCGGTCATTGGCTTCCAGATAGCGGTTCTGGATGACCTCCCATTCATGCCGCCAGATTTCGCAATACTTCTGGTCGTTCCAGTCCACCGTATCTTCTTTGTGGCTTTTCCACCTGCCGGATGGCAGCTTTATTCGTTCCCTGTTTTCATCAAGGGCATAAACCTTGCGGCTCTTGGGAAGCCATTTTCCATGTTCGTCCATTGCCCTCATAGTGAGCAGGACATGGGCGTGGGGATTATGTCCCGGCGGATGGGGGTCATGGATGGCAAAATCAGCAATCATGCCTTTGGAAACAAACTGCTGCTCACAAAACTCCCGGACAAGGACAGCGTACTGGTCGGGCGGTATCTCTCTGGGGATGGTAAGCACCCACCGCCTTGCAAGTTGGGAGTTCCATTGTTTTTCCACCGCTTCGGCGGCGTTCCACAAAGTATTGCGGTCTGCATACTCCGGCGGGGCATTGGCCGGGAGCAGGATTTCATTGTGGACGATGCCACGCTTTTCCGGGTAGTGCTTCACTTGCTGGTCGTATTCACAGAACAGCTTTTCGCCGCTTTGGTAAGCAGCGGCGGCAACAGCAGACTGCCGCTGGCTGCGCTGAACAATCGTGATTTCATTGTGTGGACAGGGCATTTCGTGTCCCTCCTTTCGGTAATTGGTGGATGGGGTGGCGTTTTGCCGCCTCATTTTGGGCAGAAAAAAAGCAGGAGACCTTTTTCAGATTTCCTGCTCGGTGTGCCGCTGTGTGGGCGGCGGGTATTTAGTTGTGAAAGTTCGGGACAAGCTGACCCGATGTGCGTAGAATAACAAACTGGATTTATTTTTCTTTACATTTTATGCCGTAATTTCCCCTACTACCATTTTCGTAGCCCCTATATATTTCATATCTTTTTCCATTTATCTCCACTTCGTCATCGTTAATAAACGTATAAGACTCACCATTTTCTTCACAATACTTTGAAATTGCTTCCATAGTTTTTGCAAGAGTTGGGTAATTGGCACTATCCTCATAAGGAACCCAAAAAGCTTTTTTAAACATATAAAATACCTCCTTCTAATTTGTTAAGTAATCCACGAATTTTCAAACCGTTATAAAATAATAGTATCATACAGCTTCGCAAAAATCCACTTATAACTTCAAATTGTCCCTTACTCTTTTCTATTTATCATGTAAGATTGTAAGCTTTTTTGACAACCCAGATGGCAAGTCCACAAAAGGGTAGCTGGTGGTAGCCAGCGCAGGGGAAGCGTAGCGTCCCCTGTATGATTTGGAGCAGACCATGACTGCGGAAAATCACAGCCCTCCGGCGAGGAGCCTTCGGAGAACGCAATGCACCAACCTCTGGGTGGTGTATAATTGCGCCCTTAGTAAACTAAGGGGTTTCCAGCTTCTCCCGTTCCAGCAGTTTTTTCAATAATTCCTGCGTGTCCTGCCTGTGAAAAATGAGTTTCAACAACAGCATGACATCATCATCTGTCAGACGTTCCGGTTCTTGCAGAAAACTTTCCAGCATACCGCCACGGGTACAGAGCCGGTGCGTCCGCTCCTTCCGGGTAAGCTGCTTTAGCTGGTACTGCAATGCCTTTTCATCATTGATGGCTTTCCGCAGTTTCTTTTCGCTTTTCTCCAACTCCCGGTTGAGTTTTTCCAGCTTTGAGGTATCAGGCAAGGGCAGCGTCCTCCTTTCCCGGTATCAGCACATAAATCATGTTTGGTTCTCCCACGCCCTGACGCACCCGCATGATAAGTCCGGCGGTTTCCAGTTCATTCAGAGAACGCTTGACCGTCATGGGGCTGCGAGACAGGACTGCGGCAATGCCTGTGATAGGGAAGCAGACAAACAGGATTCCGTTCTCGTCCTCCTGCCCTTTGGATAGCATAGCGTCCAGCATCCGGCAGTACATGACCTTTGCGGTGCTGCTGACTGGAAATCCTGTCAATGCTCTGGGAAATGGCATACAAGGCGGCAATGGTGTGTCTATCGTCATAAATTCAAAATTCATTCGGTGTGTTCCTCCTTTTTCTTTGCTCGTTTGGATAAATAACGGGGGCAGTCAATCACAACCGCCCGGAAGCTCTGCCTGCACCCATGCTGGCATTTCCGGCATAATTCGTTGTAAGTGACACGCCCCCGGTCATTGAGGTAAAAGGAAAGCTCATGCTTCCTCTTTTTGCTCATTCTCGGCATATTGCGCTTCCTCCCGTTTTAGTGTATGGTTTCGGGGCGATTTTCGGCAAAAACATAGCCATAGAGCCGCTTAAAATCTCCCGAAGTATCAGCGATAGGGTAGACTGTCCCCCTATCAGATTGTCGTGTTTCGGTATCATCTCGGTGTCAGTTCGCCAGTTCTCCCCGGTGTCGTTCCTCCCCTGAATCTCACAGCGGCGTATCGCTCCCTTTGGTACGCTCGTTTCGGTCAGGGTTCCTCCACATCCCTGCCAAAAGTCATGGCGCTACATCGCTGGGGAAGCATATCCCACACAGGCTGGTCATTCGATTGGAATAATCCATCGATGAACTACCTGTATCATAGAACATTTTTGTGCCCTGTGCCGTATGTCCACAAAGTAGGAATCAGGGGTAAAAATCAGAAATTTCCACGATTGCGGAATTGATATGGTATAATCAATTCAACGGTTATATATGTTGTCAAAAAGGGGGAGCTGCTTCAATGAACGGAGCTACTACAATACAGGAACGGCTAAAAGATTTACGATTAAACAAAGGATTAAAACTGGAAGAACTGGCAGAGCAAACGGGTATTTCAAAATCGGCTCTTGGCAGTTATGAAAAAGATGACTATAAGGAAATCAATCATGGCAACCTTATCCTGCTGGCAGATTTTTATGGGGTGTCCCTCGATTATCTCTTTTGCCGGTCAGAGAACAGGACAGAGATCAACACGCCATTAAGGGAGCTGCATTTGAGTGATGAAATGGTGGCACTCCTGAAAAGCGGTCGGATTAACAACCGCCTGCTCTGCGAACTTGCCACCCATAAGGACTTTATCAAGTTTCTTGCGGACATTGAGATTTATGTGGATGGGATTGCCACCATGCAGATTCAGAACCTCAATGCCCTTGTCGATACCGTCCGACATGAAATCATTGAACGGTATCGCCCCGGCGAAGATGACCCGCATTTAAAGGTGCTGCAAGCTGCCCATATCAGTGATGATGAGTATTTCAGCCACATGGTACGGGATGACCTCAATCTCATTATCCGGGATATTCGGGAAGCCCACAAAAAGGACAGCGAGAGCGCACCCCAAACTACCGTTGCCGATGAACTGAAAGAAAATCTGGAAGCAGTCGAAAATTTCAAGGGCAGTCGGGATGAAAAGCTGGTTGTTCTTTACTGCAAGCAGCTTGGTATCAACTATAAAAATCTGTCAGACGAAGAATTTCGCTGGCTGATTCGGATTCTCAAAAAATCAAAGAAAATGGGAACGCCTATCAGTCAGAGGAAAAAACGGTAAAGAAAAACCGCTGTTGCATGGTTTGTTAGCTTCCATGTAGCAGCGGTTTGTGCTGTGGTTATTCAGTTAAATTTTCAGAATAACAAGTTGGGATTTTTCTTGTTACTTATTTTTTTTGATTGTGGCGTTTCTTATTCCACAGTGAACCTACCAACATACCGATTGCAGAGATTATTGCTCCGGCTACAATCATTCCCAAGTCAGGGGCATTCAGTTTGTTAAAAGCAATGTTGTTTGCCATTTTGAATGTGCCATATTCAGCAAGCATATACATTACGCCAAAGAAAAGAGTGAATGCCCATTTTCCTTTTCCCCAAAAGTTATTTTTACCAATAACAATAGATACAATAAATGTGGATATAGGAAGAATAAACCAAAGAAACATCAAACTGTAACCCATAGCGTCACTTCCACTTGCAAAAAACCAGAACACTATCATTGCAAACGCCCAAATCAAGAGATAGGAGAGAATCGTAATAATCTTGTTTCTGTTGGCATTGCTTTTCACAACATTCGTACTTTCTTCAAGATAATCATAATAGCTTTTCATTTTTTGTTCTCCTTTCAATAGATAGTCAAGAGAGACATCGTAGCATTCGCTCATTTTAATGACGCTGATAATATCTGGATAGGATTTTTCATTTTCCCAATTTGAGATGGTCTGACGACTCACACCCAACAATTCGGCAACCTGTTCTTGCGTCAGCTTTTTTTCAATTCGGGCTGCCTTGATTTTGCATCCAATATCATGCTCCATGCCACTATACCTCCTTGCACTTTTATTGTAGGAAAAACACCCACTATTGTCTACAAAATAGCTTTGACATCACTTATTATGAGTGTCAAAATCCTTTTACATCTGCCAAATTCAAATTTACCTATTTCAAATCAAAGAGGGAGTTTTCATAGTCCTTTACATAGTATCGTACATTTTTACGCCCTTTTTGAATGATGGTGTGTCCTTCTGCTTCTAATTTTTCTTTTTGTGCTTCAATACCATTTGGGTATTTAGCATTTAGTTCTCCGTTTGCTTTCAATGTTCTCCAATAAGGCGTTTCATCTTCTGAACGCTGATAACTCGCCCATGCCACAATAGAAACAAAAATTCCTGCTGTAATCGGTTCTGTAAAATCTGCACTACTTAACTCCGCAAAGTATTCTCGTATTTTCCCGACGGTAATCACTTTACCATACGGAATTTTTTTCATTACTTTGTCATAGTCGATTGGCGGTGCAAAATACATTTTACTGCCACCATATTTTTCAATACTTTTCTGGTCTGTAATGATTTGAAATTTTGGCATATCCTTATTGTCGTGCAACATAGCATTAAAATCTTTCTTATCTTCGTTTGCCATTTCTGCCACCTCCTGCTTTAAGAATAATCTGTTTGTCATTTCTATGCAATGAGGCTGTTTGAAAAAACTTGACAACTTCATATTTGCTTAACTCTTAACATATCATTACGAATAAATCATCTCATGCAAAACAATTTCTTCTGCCCGGTTGTGAATGTTATTGCAACGCTGCACCCATTCCATTTGATGGGTACGCTTCAATTCCTCGGTTACGCCCTCGGCAGTTTTCATCTGTTCCATGATGATGTCTAACCGTTCCTGTGCCTGTTCGTTCAGGTCTGCAAGATATGTCCATAACTCCCCGGTCAATATCAATGTGTTCAATCTGGCTGGGTGGACTTCTCTTAAATATTCCTGATGTAGCCGTCCATACTTCCCAATGGGGCGGTGTTCCTCCGGCAGTTTCAAATCCGGGATGTAGTAATCTCCGACAAGGATATAATCAATTCCGTTTTCCGTTATTCTTGGTTTCAATTTGCTCATATTTTTAATCTCCTCATTCTGGTTTTGCAAGTCTGACTCTCCAGAAATATTGGTAAATCATTGGTAAAATTGAGAATGGAACACAAGAAATGCTATTTATAGAAGTATTTAAGACGATTTGAGACTTTTCATTCTGAACAGAAAATCCTGCCGTGGCAAATAAAAAGTACTTTAATCATAGTTTTATTTCTCCTTGTTTTGCCCTGAAACGCCCTGCTTTGCTAGGGTTTTCGGGTGTTTTATTAAATGCTCTGAAATTACAGATTGTGGCAAATCAGAGTAAGATTGAGCACGTTGCTACTACCTGTTAGTAGTAAAATTGGTAGTAAAATGAAGCTTCTTACTACTAAGCATTCTTGTGATATATCATCCTTATATTTTTAGAACCACATATCGGACATTTTTCTGGTTTCTCATGTATTGCCACATCATGATCTTGCATTAAACAATTTTCACAAAACAGATATTCTTTACTAAACAATGCTTTTCTTTTTGCCGCAAGTTGTCGCATTATTTCCCATTTGCTAGGATTTTTCCCTATAATAAAATCAGGCGTAATAAAAAGTGATGTTTTAACTTTCAAGAATGTATCATCCAATTCTGTTTCAATATATTCATAATCGTCATATAAAAAAATAACATATCTTCTTTCTCTTTCAGCTTTCCATTTGCTATCTTTAACAGAAAGAATCCAATATTGCAATATCTCCTGTAAAAACATTTTCTTATTATTGTCAGATAAATCAAACATGTCTATAACGCTAAATAAGTATTGTAATTCCGTCTTTGCTTCTTCAATGTCATATAAAACATCAAATGTTATTACTTGAGCTATATATGGTCTTTTCATAGTATCTGGCAAATCTGCGTCAGCGTCAGCCTTTTTTGTCAATGTATATAATCCAATAGGTCCAATCAGGTCCACAATTCTATCATTTTTATATCCATACAAACATTCTCCATAACCGTCTTGCATATGGCTATTATTTATTGACTTACTGAAACATGACACATAATAGTTTCGTGTCTCAGAAAAATCAATGTCTTTTATCCAGTCATAATGAATCCATGACATATCTTCAAACAATTCTGGAATAACTTTTTTCTCTCGCTCATCATTAAGCAGCTCTGTTTTCTTCATCCAAATTTGATGATTACTAATACTACTCTTTGCAACTTCTATTGGCAGATATTTACAAATATAATCATTGTTATACCCATTTCTCGATTTTAAAATGAAATTGCTTATCATCATCATAAGCACACCCTTAACTGGTCGAATGTTTGCAGGCTGCTTATTCATTCTAAGTAGTTTTGCTTCTATTGCTAATAATTTGTATAATTCTTCTCTTGTAAATTCCCATAACTTTTCTCTTTTACTTCCATGCATATTACTAATATCCAGTAACATAGATGTATATGAATGAGTCAAGGTATCAATCTCTTCTTCCGTTTGGCAGCTTTTTAACGTTTCCTCTACAATTTCTATTAATTGTTCTGCAAATGACTTATTCTTTTCTATTGTGAACTTTTGATACGCTATGTGATACAATCTCAGTGGGAACATAAGCCCCTGTTCATATGGTATTACACGATATGTATTTTCTTCATCACAATTAATCACAGGATTAAACCAAGAAGTAATTTTCTGTAATCTAGTTACCTGCGTTATAATATTGTATATATATGTTTTTAATGAAGATATTTGATATGCATTACCAACTAAATAGAGAAAATTCAGTATCCCAACTTCATACTCGGTTACACGAACCAATCCAGAATTCTCATTCAAATTCAAATCATGCTCACACGTTAAAGACAAAAGGACTTCTCTTGTCTTATAAGACGGATTTTTCCTAAATTCTTCTACACATTCACATAATGTATCTAAAATCTGTTCACGAGCATTCGCAGGCCATTTTTCTGGCTTCTCCGCTGTTTTTTCATCGTAATACATTTCACAACCATTCCTTTCATATGAAATCAAAACCGCTTTTCCCATCTTCCTAAATCACCCTGATTATATTATATCCTCTGAACCTACTTTTTTCCACAAAAATAACGCCCCAGTCTATACCAGAGCGTCATCCCATTTCCATATTATACAACTTTAAACACTTTCTGCGACATCGGTTTCTCCTTCTTCTGCTCAACCTCCGCCTGCGCCTTCCTAAACTCTTCCATACGTTTCAATTCTTCCTCAGCATCATCAAAACTGATATGCGTGTACACATTCATTGTAACACTTATATCCGAATGCCCCATGAGGTACTGTAACGTCTTTGGATTCATTCCTGATTTTGCCATATTGCTGCAATAGGTGTTTCGGCATACATGAGGTGTGATATTAGGCATCTGCACCCGATAGATATCATTGTATCTGCCGACCATGTGGTTGAATCGGTGCTGCCAGTGCATTGCCACAAGTGGCATTCCATTGTCATCGTAGAAAAGGAATCCACTGTAGCCATCAATGGATTTTTCCACTTTAGGAGCATTCCTGTCTTCGATGATTGCTCGAAACATTTCTGCCACATCTTCTGTTATCGGCAGCACTCTTGTTCCTGCATGTCTGCAAACATGAGGGGTAATATTGGACATTCATATTGGAGATTGCCAGATATGGTACCGGATCGGCATAGCCTTCCTGGTTTCTATAACCTACTCCCATAAGAATAGCTCCTTTCGTTAAATGGTAGAGATGTGTATTTATCTCTTCACTATCCCATGGACAGGAATCTGCGAATTGGGCGGCACTTTTTTTAATTTTTTTCCTTTGAGCGGGTTTCTTCTATATAAATGTAAAAATCCAATCCGACCACTTTAAATTTTTCTCCCGCCCTTTTTGGGATTTTGTGTCCATGGGATAGTGAAAGGAAAAGTCTTTCAGAAAGGCGGTGTAAACGATGGGAAATGTTACAGAAACAGATGCTGCCATAATCAGCGATGCAGAACTTGATAAGGAAATCTCAGATGTGCTGATTGCAATCAGTGTCATTACCAGACAGCTTGCAAAGAAAAACGCAGTCAACCATATGTCAAAGGAGGCAAAAGACGATGAAGGAAAAAGAATTGGCGAAGTTATTTAAGACCATTGCTGACAGCTTCACACGGCTTAGTGAAATCTACTCTTCCACAGAAGACGTGACACAGCCGAAAGCTCCAGCGAAAAAGTAAAAAACAGTCAAAGCAGAAAAAGTATCTGAGGCGGCGCAGGAAGTTTCTCCTGAAAAGGAATCCGAAACCATCACTTATACCAAAGAAGATGTCAGAGCAAGACTGGTTCAGAAGGCCAAGGCAGATGCCGGAAAGTATAAAGCGGATGTGAAGAAGATCGTAGCAACCTTTTCTTCCGATGGTACTCTGACCGGAGTTCCTGCTGATAAATACCCGGAAGTGATCGCAGCTTTGGAGGTGATCGGCAATGCCTAAACACGCATTGCTCTCCGCTTCCTCAAGTAAGCAGTGATTGAACTGCCCACCATCCGTAAGGTTATGTGCTGAGATCAGGGATCGGGCAAGTCCTTATGCACAGCAGGGAACAGATGCACATAAACTCTGTGAATACAAAGTTCTGAAAGCTCTTGGAAAATCCGGGCGTGATCCGACTGCAGATTTGGATTACTACGATGCGGAGATGGAAAACTGCACAGAGGAATACTGCAACTTCGTCATAGAACAGTTCGAAGAAGCAAAGAAACTTTGTAAAGATCCTCTGGTGCTTGTAGAACAAAGACTTGATTTTTCCAGATGGGTACCGGATGGCTTTAGAACGGGGGACTGCCTCATCGTAGCGGATGATGTACTTCACATCATTGACTCCAAATATGGTCTGGGCGTTCTATAACCTTTCCATTTTTCAAGTACATTTATATAATCCATTGATGGAAATTCTTTATCGTCAATGGTATATAACACATTTAATTTTTCTTCTGCCATTCCTACTTCCTACACTTTTCATCATTTTATAAGATTATAACATACAACATCTTTATCTGCCATTCCCCTTAGAGACTATCTATTCTATGCTAATTAACAAAGATGAAAAATTACAGGAATATAAATACCGCACTGATCCTCATAACAATAATTACTCTCTTCCTCTATAACAGAAAAACACACAGACCCTTATTACACTAACCATGAGTCTGTGTGTTTTTCTAATTTTGGTTTTCAATATAATTTGTAATAATTTCAGTGAGTAATTCATCGGGATTCCTGCCAAGCTTTTGAGCATGTTCGCGCAAACATTTAACTAACTCTCCAGGAATATGAAAAGGTTTAAATTTTTCAGGATATGCCCAACAACAAGTTTCACAATCTAACTGGCAATCTCTGCAAGCAGTACTTTTAAAGTTATTGCATTCATCACACAATGGTTGCCAATTTGAAATTTCATCACTTCCCCCTCTAAGTCTCGGCACTTTATGATCCTGCTGAAACCCTGTATCTTTCGGGGTTCTTCCACATGCAGCACATACATGGTTATATTTTGCAAGAAGAGGTTCAGAACTACCTTGCAACAAAACCAGAAGGACGCTACATGTTTGTATTTACACAAACCCATAGTTCCTGGCTAAATTTGATTGAAAGCTTTTTCAGCAAGATGACAAAGCAGATGCTGAAGGGAATTCGAGTTAATACAAAGCAGGAACTTGAAGACAGAATTTATAAATATTTCGATGAAGTAAATGCAGATCCAGTAGTCTATCATTGGACTTATAAGCCCGATGAAATTTCACCAGAAGACGTTTCGTAAAATGTAGCCAGTTATTTATTATTTGATCTACTAGATAAATTGACATAGTAATAAAACTATATTCTGTTCATTTTCTTTCTTTCCAGTTTATCCCAGTTCAGTTTGTTCTTCTTGTATCCCACAAATGCAGTCACACGGACAAACTCCAGATAAAAGCGGAGAAAAGTTGTTTCAAAAAAACAAGCAGTAATAGCAAGGATCAGCTCTCGAAAAGAAAACCTCTGGTCAATGGTATAGATTCTTGAAAAATATGCAGTTAATGTGAGTAAAATACCATACAGGGCATAGTATGCAAGAAATACCAGCATAAATTTCACATTCAGCATATCCATCATCACAGATAAAACCATTGTAAGTACACCCAAAAGTTCAATAAATGGTGACAATAATTCGTAAAGCAGAAAATAAAGATAGGATAAAAGTCCTACGGCTCCGTACCGTGGGTTTGCCAGCATTTTACGGTGTCCCCACATACACTGGAACAATCCTCTCTGCCATCTTTTCCGCTGCTTGCCTAATTCACTTAATTTTTCCGGAGTCTGCGACCAGCAGATGGCATCCTGTGCAAAATCAATCTTATATGGCTTACGATTCATGCGGCTGAATTCATGAAGTCTGACTACCAGTTCCATATCCTCGCCCATTGTACTGTTGTCATATCCGCCTACGGCAATCACTGTTTTTTTCTCAAATAATCCAAAAGCTCCGGATATGATCATGTTTGCATTGATTTTATCCAGCAGGATACGTGCTGCCAGAAAAGAACGGGCATATTCCAGGGATTGCATTCTTGCTATTATATTTCTGGGCAGCCTGTATTTTATCACATGACCTTTTTTTATGACAACACCATTGGCTGGGCGGACACTTCCACCAACGGCTATTACATTTTCGTCCTCCAGAACCGGGCGAACGATTTTCTCCAGCGAATCATGCTGTAAAATAGAGTCCGCATCCATACAGATAAACCAGGGATACCTGGCTGCATTGATTCCGGCATTTAAGCTGTCTGCTTTTCCTCCATTCTTCTTGCGGATCAAAGTAATGGGCACTTTCTGGTTCGGGCATTCATAAATTTCTTCCTCAGGCTGACATTGGATCAGATGACGGATCGGGCGTTCCACTCGCTCCATATGAAATGCATCAATCAGAACCTGAGATGTTTTGTCTTTAGAACCATCATCTATTACTATAATTTCATATAGTTTATAATCCAGGTTGAGAAGTGAAGTGACTGTATCCTTCACCGTAACCTCTTCGTTATAAGCCGGAACAAGAATGGAAACCGGTATGTAATAGCTTTGCCACAGTTTATTGTGCATCTGTTCAAGGCGGTATGATCTGTACAGCTCAATTGCGCCTGCTACAACCGACAAAAACAAAAAGCTGGAATATCCAATCAGGTATATAATAAAAAACAGATTGACACATTCCAGAAAAAAACGAAATGCATCGGTCATAAACCCGCCCTCCTTTGTACTTTTACTTCATCCAGCTGGTACTCTAACATTTCTTTTGCGTAGCGGTCATTTCCCTGTAAAATATCAGCTAATGCATCCCTGTCTGTATTCAGAACTGCAAGGCTTTTTGCAGCATTATAACGGACATACCAGTTTTTACTGGAAGTCTCTTTTTTCAAGATTTCCAGTGTCTGCGGTCCGGGATACACAGCAAGAGCAGAAATACAGGCATTCTGCAATTCCCAGAACCCTTCCTTTTCTTCTTCAGCGTGATGAAGCAGAAAAGAAACACTTCTTTCATCCTGATATCTGCCAAAATAGCGGACACATGCGATTTGAATTTCCATATCCTGGCTTGTTTCCAGCATAGACAGCATTTCATCCTTCCAGTTTGACGATGCATATCGAATATAATCCAACAAGCTTACCTGCATCCTTGGATGAAATTCACTCAATTTTTTCCAAAGAAGTGGTATCAGTTCTTCTTTTTTATCGAAGGAAAGAAGTCCATCTGCAAGTATTTTTTTATGCGGAAGCAGCTGCTCATTTGCATCCAGAAATGTCAATGCCTGCATAACCGCTTGTATATCTTCTGAACTGTATAATGCCCGCAAAGCATTCTCCCTGCAATAGAGACTTTTATTTCCAAGCAGGTCAAAAAGAAATGGGAAAACAATTTCCTTAGCCTGGAATTTCGTCATATGAAATATGGCAAATACATAAGCCAGGCAGGCCTTTTCCATATCCGGTTTTCTTTTATAAACCGGTATCAGTTCTTCCATCAGCCGACTTACAGATGCTATTCCCTGCTGGAATTGTTCCGGCATACTGTTTTCAACTTTAGATAATGCTTCACTGAACGTCAGAAGTCTGCTGGCTGAATGAAGCTCTTTAACCAGCCTTTTTTCCTGCTTTTTATTTTCCGTTATATTTTCTGAAAACAACTGTCTGTATTCTTCGCAATATCGTTGTTCCCTCCTTTTCAGAACACAGGAACGATATCTTGAAATTATCTCTGTAAAGCAGTTAAAAATGATAATCCCCACACAGACAATAAAATAAAAAACAATCACAAGCTGCGCTATCATTCGTATTCCTTTCCTGTCCAGTATGTCTTCAGAACCTGGTATGCTTCTTTTAATCTTTCATGGTAGGATACTGTATTCTCCCATCCTTTCAGTTTAAGGCCTCCCATCTCGATTGTATTTCCTTCTCCGCCAAAACCTATAAACATCTCTTTGATCCCCACTGATTCAATGCCATAATTTCCGTCATAATAATCATCATGGATCTGCATTCGGGACGGATCAGAAAAATTCAGCAGCTGCCATGGGATTCTAATTTCCACATCATCTCCATTACAGATAAAATCTGCCCTGGAATCATAAGCAGATGCAGATGGATTTCCATTACCATAATACAGCTTTCCACTTTCAAAGGTTTTTAACGGTGTGGCAGCATCCTGATACTGACCAATAACATCCCGTAATACCATGCTGATATTTTCGAATACAGCGCTGTCCCTGGCTGGTGGATCAATATAAGGATCTTTTCCTGTAATATCTTCCTCATAATTGGCATGAATGGGATTATACCGATCCTGAACCAACAGACGAGTATTATCTTTTCCATTTAAGATCAGTACAAAATCTGCAGGTCTTTCAAATTCTGCTGTACAATTTTCCATACGGGTACTGCCTGTTTTTTTGGTCGTATCAACCGGAACATACAGCGTGTCATTTTCCAGATCAAAGTCCTTTTTATGGAGATATAAATAAACACCGGAGGCATCATACTTCACACTGATGAAAGAGCCGTCTTCATATTGGATCACCCTATCTTTATCCGTCCATTCGGAAGTATCACCGTCCACGTAACAAACACTTTCTTTTTCCCCACAGTCAAATGCCAGCAGGCCAAAATGCTGGTCATTTGTCTGAGCATCTTCCCAGTAAATATTACGGCTTAAATCTACAGCATACATGGTATTCCAGGTATGCTTGAACCATTCATCCTGCCAGGAATAGACACAGCCTCCGGAAAGTCTGGCAGCCATAATGTCTTCATAACAATCTACCAGAATCTTTCCCTGTTCTTTTTCAGAATAGTATCCAAGTCCTCTGCTGGTCACCTGATTCTCATGAATCTCACCTCGTCCTGTGGCTGCACCAAATTCAACAGCCAAAACCGGCATTGTATGATGTTCGTTTAAAAGTCTTAAATATGCCCGATAAGTATTCCGTTTTCCGTCAGGAGTGATACAGTCACTAAAGTCAATCTTTTTATCAGACAAGCTGTTCCATGTTGTGTATTCCATACAGGAAAAGTAATCCTGATCATATGGAGATGCACTGTAGCTGGCAAACTGACCTGATATAAATTTATCAGTTGCAGTTATATGTTCTGTGTCGATCCGGGCACATTTTCTGAAATATTCTGCAATCTCTTTAGGATAATCAAAGGGATCTGTTGCATTTCCACTGGAAAAGGAGATCAGACGCTGCTCATCATATCTTGTTGATTCATAGTGCAGCATCCTGTCACCTATTTTGGCAAGCAGGGATTCAAAGGCAGAGGCATCTTTTGAAGCAGTAAGATAGGTTCCTTTATAAGGTTCCATATCCGGATATTTCTCATCTGTATATGCAACTGTTGTATCTTCCCATCCATTTCCGATAATATATCCCAGCACCCATTTCGAGACATCGTGTAAATAAAGTCCTGTACTTGTATCTGCATCATTATTGATGATAAGTCGTTTTCCATGGATCACATCTACAGTGACCAGGCAATTATCCAGAAGCTTTCCTGCAAAGGAGTCGGCATATGCATCCACTCGGGAGTTCTGTATATAATCATTTACCCAGATTCCCTGAAGTAAATATAACGGCTCCTCATGTTGGGAATTGTATTCATAGAACGCTTTATAAAAAGACGGATTCTGGACAGAATAGACTCTCAGCGTATTTGCTCCTGCTTCCTGGATCAGCTGAAACCAGTGCAGATAGGTTTCTTTGGTGATCGCATAATCTGTAGACCATTCACCAGGAATACCGCTTCCCATATCAATTCCCCTGACTTCAAATGGTTTCCACTTATCTTTGTCCTTTATAAGTATCTCTTTATTCTCAGTCCGGACAAATGTGTTTATATGATTGTCCCGGTCTGAGTCCATATAAAATCCGCCATAAAACACAGCTATAAATCCAATAAATAGAAGCAGAATGATGGCAGATATGCTGATAATAAATCGTTTCATATTTTAATCATTAACCTCATTATACTGCTTTACACGGGAGGATGCTGAATACTGACGCAGAGTCTCAATGTTTTCATCCAACCATTTTCCTCTGTTTCGCAAGTAACCTTTTAACTGTCCTTCAGCGGCAGATCTGCTGTCCAGATTTCTTGATACCGGAACCAGAAGTCCCTTTGCCTGCTGTTCTACACTTCCCCATCGTGCATCGTTTCTTGCAAGAGCTGGTGCGATAAAATCAAGGGTTTCATCGATATAACGATAAAGTGATTCCTCACTTAACAGACCTTTTCGCAAGGAATGATATCGCTGGATGATCCGTTCAGTAAAATCCTCATCTTTGATAAGCATTTCAAACCATAATCGGTTGTTCAGGAAAAATCCAGTATAAGGAAGTTCCTCCTCGAAATAGTTATTACAGGCATTATTAAAATCCCATACACACATATGATACAGATTATCTGTTCCCTTATAAATATAAGTGGAATAGTTTCCGGCATCTGCATTACTGGAAAGCTCATTGATAATAAAGTAATCTACAAAGCTGTCTACATCTATCATAGAAGTGTAGCCATGTTTTTCCCTGTCATAATCATATGAGTACAGAGTTTTTTCAAAATTTGAAAAATCCTGCCGGATTTCTTCTATCAGTCTGGCATCCCTGTTCCTGCTTCCGGGATATTCTATCTGCAGCATGAAGGGGGTTTTGTAGGTATACGTTGTAAAGCTGTTTAAAGCTTCTTCGCCCGCATGCTGATGATCCAGGCGAAGCAGGTATCCGGAAAATGTGCTGCGCTTGGCATTTACACGAAGTCCCAGCCTGGCGCCATCTTTTCCGCCGGTTATCATTTCAGTCATTACATATAGACCTTCATATTCACCATTAAGAATTACTTCGCAGAATCTTACATTTGGCGCATAAGACATCATTTCTCCGGCAAGATTGTAAAACATATAATTTCGTATGGCTGTTTTATCGAGCCAGGGACCGTATAATACCCATTCATGGTGCGCATCCATTCCCATAATGGAAAGCGGATTGTTTTCCCCTTTTTTATCTACAAGTCTGATGGCATAGCTTGGCTTATCAAACTCTCTTGAGGAATTACCTCTCATTCGTATGCGGATTGCAGAAGATACATCTGCCGTTTCATTTGCATGATGGTACTCTTTGCTGTCATTTCCGATTATATCCATCTGAGCAGCAATTGTAGTTTCCCCATCAGCAGCACGTGTATAAATGCGGTTGTTTCCATCATCCTTAATGGGTCTTCCCGGGATTACCACCCCATCTGTATCAATTTTGACAATCGGAAGATATGTACACAGACCGCCATCCGCAGGATCCGTACATGGTTCCTGGGGAATTTCCTGTTCATGCTGATGAATTCTCTCTGTTTTTCGGTAGTCCTTATAAAACAATGGCGCAAAAACGGCAATCAGAATAACCGCAAAGCAGCATGTAAATCCTATTATTTTATATTTCATATCAGTTATAAATCTCATCGCTTTGAGCTACAATATTAACACTTTCAATTTGTCCAAGGTTATAGAAATCATCTGTTAAAGCCGGATGCTGTTTCTGAACTTTTTCCAGTATTTTTCTGGATAATTCATAAATGTACTCAGCATTCTCCTCTGTCGTATTTTTTACCCGAAGAACGGCACCAGTCCCAAAATAACGAAAGACCTGGGATTCTATATTTTCACAGCGGCTTCTTTTTGCACGGATGATCAAAAGCATACGGTTATCACTGCGGATTGCTCCCATGATAAGAAAGATAATAAAAATAGCAGAACTGCCTACTGCAGCAACCAGATAATCTCCAACTCCACAACATATTCCCACAATGATCGTCCAGAAAATATATACAGTATCTCTGGAATCTTTTATTGCAGTTCGAAAACGCACGATAGATAATGCACCGACCATACCAAGCGACAATGCAATATTGTTTCCTATGACAGTCATAACTGTTCCTGTCATAACAGTCAGAACGATTAGTGTTACTCCAAATTTTTTACTGTAAATCGTTCCCTTATGTGAGATCACATATGAAATAAAAATAAACAGACCAATGACAGCACTTACCAGAATATGCATTGTAATTTGCTGCCAGGTCATATCCCCCTGCTGGGCAAGCAGGTTATAAATCGTCTCTTTCATTTCCTTTCCTCCTAAAATCTGTAGTCACAGCCAATTTGTCTTGCCATACAGTATTTGCTCACAGAAAGCTCGCTTTTCTGAACGGGCAGAAGCATATGCTTGATATAGCTTAACAAAAAACCGTTATATTTTACTTCCAACACTACAGCAAAAGGAGACATTACACTGTTTAACACCAGATTTCTATCAAATATATTGAAATTTACTTCATTAGCCCGTATTCCAGAATCAAAAGTTATTCGAATAGAATTTTCCGGCGCGATAAATGCAAATCTGTCATATTCTACAACTGTTTTAGGACGGTATGCCCACATTTCCATAATTGAATAACATTCCTGTCCAAACTCACTGCCACTGTTTAAAAGTACAGAATAATCACCCTCAATGAGAGCCTGCGCTTCCCTTCTGGATAATCTTAATGATCGCTTCCGCTGATAAGGTCCCTGCTTCTGCTTCATTTCAAACAGTGCAAAATCCGCATCAGGACTATATACCCGCAAACGAAACTTCCTTCTTAACTCCAGACCATCTTCCTTTTCCTGAAAATCCCGATTTGACAAAGAATCAAAGTACAAAGAACGTACCTGATAACCATCCGGTCCGTTATGTGAGTCAGTATGAACCACATTTGACAAATAATTCCGAAGTTTTAATGCTTCTGCCTGATTAAGTAGAAATTTCTTTTCTTCCCGCAGTACATCGCGCACAGTATTATTTCCTCCTGCTTTTGCTTTTTAGTAAATACTACAATAGTATACATCCATAATTTTTTTTGTCCATATATGGAATAAAACTTTGTAGTATACAATGAACTCTCGATAAAATCAACATTTATTGACAATATATACCAAAAGATATGATATTTTATAAACAAATATATAAAAATCATAATGGAAATGGGGATTCCTTATGAAATGGGGATGTTGTATGATATCAAACTACCAAAAATATCTTGAAATACTATTAACATTTATCTGTGTGATCGTACTGTATCCACAATCGCCCTATGCCACCGAAGCCATTTCACAGCGTGAAACCATACGCGTGGGATTCTTTGAGATGGACGGATACCATATGCAGGATGAAACCGGAAAACGAAGCGGCTATGGATATGATACCTTACGTCTTATGGCACGCTACTGGAATGTTCATTTTGAATACATCGGCTACGACAAAGCTTGGTTTAATTGCCTGTACGGATTTACGGGAAGATAATCCTTTCAGCTTTGACTTAAACTTCTTCCATGACTACTCCATTCTCCATTACACCGCTTTTCAGATAACGCTTAATCAGCTGCACCACTCGTTCATCCTTTTCATTCCTGCGAAGTAAGTTCATGAGAATTTCATGATTGAGTGTGTCAAAGTATTTTGATAAGTCCAGCTCTGCCCATTCTGTGTCCGATTTTAACGCCCTTATTGCCTCCGTAATCATTTCTTTAAAATCCTGAAGAAAGGCTTGTTTCTTCTCACTCACTTCAGCAGTTCTCTGAGTCTCCTGATATTCCTGTATGACCCCTTTCATATCAATCCGATTGGACTGCAGCTTATTCTGCAAAGCTAACATTTTCTGTATATCGTTGATCTGTGACCACCAAAGAAATATAGACCACACGAGATTGGCTACAGCTTCCGGTGCCTGTCCCCGGAAAAAAATGAGGAGAAGGTACTGTAAGAAATAATTGACTCCCTTAGGAGTAAATATGTAGTAGCAATAATTCATACCTTTTTAGCTGTATTTTGTATCGTAAACAGAAAGAAAATGCACTATAATCCAAGGCAATGAAAGTACTTAAAAAAGTAGTTTCGTTGCCTTGGTTCCATTTTTAGAAAGAATAATACTTAGGTGGGAAAATTCCCAGGCGCTGTGTGGAGTTTTCTGTAAGAAGCCGGGGACAGACCGCACTGTTTCTTGAAAAAGGAAGAAAAGTGGTGAGGGTCTAAGAACCCAAGCTGTGTGGAGATGGCAGAAACAGGAAGAGTGGTGCGGCTTAGCATGGACTGGGCCAGCTTGCATTTCTGGGACAGGTAATACTGGTAGGGAGCAACATGATATACCTCCTGGAACAGGTGGATGAGCCTGGAGCGGGACAGGGAAACGGTATCTGCCAGATGATCCAAGGACAGACTTTCTGTTAAGTGCATATCGATATAATTGCGGATCGCCAGTGCAGTAGGATTGATGGGAACTTTGTTTGCCAGAAAATCCGCAAGCTCCTGAATATATTGATGGAGCAGTACAGCCAGCTTGTCAGCAGAGTGTACAGGGTCGGCGGTAAAGGCATCAAGGATCCGGGTCAGAGGTGTTTCGTTATGGAAGCGGGGGATCAGGGTGACACCGTCTAAGCCGTAATCGGAGAGAAGATGCTGTACCAGACTGCCGCTGACATTGAACCAGATCTTGGTCCAGGGATCAACTTTGTCTGAATAGTAGTGGTGGTAGGTGCCGGCAGTAAGGATATAGGCATCTCCGGCATTTACAGTGAGGATACTGCCGTTTCGCTCGATATGTCCACGGCCGCTTAAAACGTATTCAAACACACACAGGGGTCTGCGATAAACCAGGATCTCATAGGCAGGATCCGGGTAAGTGATACCGGCCATGATGGGAGAAAAGCTTTCCGCGGTAGGGCCGGTGTAGACAGTGTATTTTTCAATCTGTGTGCGTGTAATTTCCTGAGGCATGGTGGTTCCTCCATTTTTTGAAAGCAAATTGCAATAATGTAATAACAGCATTGTAGTAAAAAGGAGCAAGCCTGTCAACTATGGCTTTCACTATATAAAATAAAAATGAAATCAACCCAAATAAATGATCACAGGAGGACAAAATTATGACACAAATACCCAGACCGGAGCATCCCCAGCCCCAGATGAAGAGGGAGCATTGGAAAAACCTGAATGGAGAATGGGATTTTTCCTTTGACTTTGGATGCAGCGGCATAGATCAGAAATGGCAGGAAGGAAAGACAGATTGGGAGAAGAAGATCCTGGTGCCCTTCTGCCCGGAAAGTGATCTGAGCGGAATCGGCTATAAGGACTTTATCCCCGGCGTATGGTATCACCGTACCATCACATTGACAGGGGAGGAGCTGAAGGGAGATCTTCTCTTACACTTCGGCGCAGTGGACTATGATGCAAGAGTATGGATCAATGGAGTAGAGGCAGGCAGACACCAGGGCGGTTATGTTTCCTTTACGTTTAATATTACAAAGCTTGTAAAGGAAGGAGAAAATGACATTACGCTTTTTGCAGCAGATGATGTGAGAGGCGGAAAGCAGCCCAAGGGAAAGCAGAGTCATTTCTTCTACTCCAGAGGCTGTGATTATACCAGAACGACAGGTATCTGGCAGACGGTATGGCTTGAGTGGGTACCGGAAAGCTACATTGAAAAAGTGCAATATTATCCAAACCTGGCAGAGGCAACTCTGGGAATTAAGGCGGTAGTAAAGGGGCAGGGCACACTGGAAGCAAAGGCCTTTTATGGGGGAGAGCCCTGTGGCAGCGTAAGCGCAAAGTCAGAGGGCGGCACCGTTACCATGACACTTCCTTTGTCCCGTCTGGAAAAGTGGGAGCCGGGTCATGGCAGACTGTATGACCTTACATTAACCTATGGAGAAGATAAGGTAGAAAGCTACTTTGGTATGCGTGAGGTAAGACTGGATGGAGAGAAATTCCTCATCAACGATAAGAGCGTGTTCCAAAGACTGGTGCTGGATCAGGGCTTCTATCCGGATGGCATTTACACAGCGCCTACAGAGGAAGCACTTGTCAAGGATGTGGAACTGTCCATGGCTGCAGGCTTCAACGGCGCAAGACTCCATCAGAAGGTATTTGAGCCTCTGTTCTTGTATCACTGCGATAAAGCAGGCTATCTGGTATGGGGCGAGCAGGGCTGTTGGGGACTGGATTACAGCAATCCCGCAGCATTAAAATATTTCCTGCCTGAGTGGATGGAAGCCTTGGAGAGAGACTTCAACCATCCCGCCATCATCGGCTGGTGTCCGTTTAATGAGACATGGGATTATGAGGGAAGAAGGCAGGATGACAGCTTACTGGCCAATGTGTATAAGATGACAAAGCTATATGACACCACCAGACCCTGCATTGATACCAGCGGAAATTATCATGTGGTGACGGACATCTATGACTTACACAATTATGAGCAGGATCCGGCAAAGTTTGCAGCAACCTACGAGTCCTTTAAACAGGGAGGTGATTTGGAAGATAATCATGGCTACAGGCAGACACCTGTAAAGGGCATCCCTACCTTCATCAGTGAGTATGGCGGTATCAAGTGGGACGAGGAAGGTGTTGAAAAGGATGGCTGGGGCTATGGTGCAGGTCCTGCTACCAAGGAGGAATTCCTGAACCGATATAAGGGACTGACCGATGCCCTTTTGGACAATCCCCATATGTTTGCCTTCTGCTATACCCAGCTGTATGATGTGGAGCAGGAGTTAAACGGTCTGTATACCTATGAACGTAAACCCAAGTTTGATATGGATGTGATAAAGGCAATCAATGCCCGTAAGGCAGCAATCGAGGATTAAAAGCATCCCGCAGAGTATAAAAGAAAGCGTGTGAGAGACATTGGGGTCTGACCCTCTTACAATTTTCTTGGTGAGATAAAAAACAAGTGCAAAACTTTTAAATGTATAGCTATAAATGAGCAAATTTGAAAAACTGTACAAACAAATCTGCTATACACGGACATTAAGAGGATTAAACAATTTATTGTCCGCTACACTTGGCGGTAAATACCCGTGACTGGACTTGCACCAGCAAGATTAGTGCCATGCTCGGCACACAAAATGACTGCCCCGCCTGCTCAAATGCAGGCAGAACAGTCATCTGATATTTTTATTCACTTTTTATGAAACAAATTTTCCAACGATCAGGCAGATTACAATCGTAATCACCATATCCGGCAGAGTGTTTCCCAGCGGCATGTCGATGTTCATCAGAATTCGGTATACCACAAATCCAATCACCCAGATGATCAGATTCGGAATATGTACGGCCAGGCTGCTCTTGTCCCGTTTCAGCAGGAAAAAGTCGGCAATCTGGATTGCGATCATCGGTGCAAAGACCGAGCCGATCAGATAGAGGAAATCTGTGATGTTGTCCATCGGATATACAATCGCTGCGATGGTTCCAATGACGGTGACAACGATGGCCACATGCTTTCCATTCCATTTGCTTACGACGGTCTCGCTGGAAATTCCTGCGGAGTAGGCATCCAGAAATGTCGTTGTTACTGTTGAAAATACAATAATCAGAAGGCCCGCAATGCCAAGGCCTGCCTTCAGCATGATCTGCGCGATGTCATATTCTCCGGTGATGATCGCTGCTCCCATTCCAATCACATACATCCAGCAGCTGACGATTCCATAGACAACCGCGCTGATGGCCGTTGCTTTGACCGGTTCTTTTGCTTCTCTTGTGTAATCGCTGATCAGCGGCAGCCAGGATAACGGCATCGCAACCGCAAGTTCTACTGCTGCACCGAATGTCATACTGTCATCCGATGGTGCTCCTGCTCCGCCTCCGGCAAAGATGACCTTGCTCAGGATCAGGCTAAGCAGAAATAATGCTGCCATGGCAACCGTGTTGATTTTACCAAGATTCGTGATTCCGATCACAATCCATAGAATAATCAGGACTCCGATCACAAGGCACCAGATCCATCTGCCCGTATGCATTACGCCGTCTGCGGCGAGCGCTCCGTCATAGATCATGATGGCGGTCCAGCCAACGAGCTGCAATACATTCAGGACAGCAAAAAGGATGCTTCCCTTCTGTCCAAAACTCATTTTTACAGTTTCCATGGCACTTTTTCTGACCCTTCCGCCGATCACGCCCGCCAGAAACAGCATCAGGCATCCGATGATATGGCCGATAAGAATCGCTGCCAGACCTTTTCCCATGCCGAGCGGTGCAAGGTAGGTTCCGGTCAGGATTTCGGCAATCGAGACACCTGCCCCAAACCAGATCAGGCCATTCTCGAACAGGCCGGTACGTTTTTCGTTCATTTTCATGTTCCTCTCTTTGCTTAAATTTTCATACCGGAAACCATTTTAGCACAGAAGGGAAAATGCGGCAATGAATTTACTCTATCCGTTCATCTGACTCCCAATCTTTCTCCAATCATCCCAGCTTTTCAGACCATTCTGCTTCCTTAAAGCCGATCAGCACGGTATCACCATCGATCAGCAGCGGGCGTTTCACCAGCATACCATTCGTGGCAAGAAGCTGCAGCTGTTCCTCTTCGCTCATGGCAGGAAGTTTGTCCTTCAGTTTCATTTCTTTATAAAGAAGGCCGCTGGTATTAAAGAACTTTTTAAGTGGAAAGCCGCTCTTAGAATACCATTCCTTTAACTCACCGCAGGTTGGATTCACATCCACGATGTTGCGCTCGGTATATTCTATTTTCTGTGCATCTAACCATTTTTTCGCTTTCTGGCAGGTTGAGCATTTTGGGTAATATATAAATAACATTTCTCCATCTCCAATCAAATATAATTTATCCATAATCCTGTATCTTTTGCCGGAATCATTTCAGCACAGGAACGGAGGATCGGCAATTATTTTCCTTCTTCCAAGATCAATTCCAGCACCTTCATCAGCTTCGGAATCCAGCCCATCTATCTTATATAGACGAGCTGTTTGAGCTCTTTTGGTCTTTCCTTTTTCACAATTATGCAATAATAATCTATAACTTTGCACATACCAAATCATACAAAGCACTCATAAGTTCTTCCCCGTTCCGGCATTCTGCGACCATCGAAATAACCGCATTCTTGTCCGGAAGGATCATGGAAATCTGAGAATATTTTCCATCCGCCCGGTAGGAATTATATTCTCCTCTCCAGAAAAGATAACCATAATTGTCTGTATCGGATGCTGCTGTACTTTCTTCTATCCATTTTTCGGATAAAATCTGTTTTCCATTCCATTTTCCCTTATTCAGGTAAAACAATCCGAATTTATGAAGTTCAGAAAGTGTAAGGAACAATCCACCTGCGCCAAAACTGTTTCCAAGAGGATCCGTCTCCCATGTCGGCCGCTTGATTCCAAGATGTTTAAAAAGCCTTGGTGTAAGATAAGAGACCAGATCGCATCCGGAACGTCTCTGTACAAGAATGCCTGCCAGGTAGGGACCAACATTATTATATACAAAATGTGTACCTGGCTTATATTGAAACGGAATCGCCAAAGACATTTTTACCCAGTCATCCTCCTGGTATAATGGCCGCTGTTCTCCCATAAGGCTGCCCTGTTCCTGTCCTAAACACATCGTAAGCAGGTCTCGAACCGTCGCCATTTTCAGATTATCATCGATCACATCGGGTAAATCTTCGGGAAAGGCATCCGTCAGTTTTTCATCTAAAGACAGTAATCCTTCCTGGACAGCAAAACCAACTGCACAGGATGTGAAGCTCTTCGTTGCAGAATAGATATTTCTACGGCATTCGGGTTCGCTGTACCATTCATTTATGAGGTCGCCATCTTTTGTAACCTTTATTCCAAGGACGTGAAAGGTTTTTGCAGCTCCTATAAAATCAGATATGTCCATAGCTAGGTTCCTCCTTTATTTTTACTATAATAATTTGTAGTATCTTTGCCATGTTGTCTTTCTGAAATTTTTATAAACCTATGTATATTTCCTCCTCATCAACCACTTCTGATCAATACATTTCACCTCACCATTAAACCGAATATGAAGATGCACTCCGCCTGATCTCAGATTAATCTTTTCTACGATTCCATCTCCGAATTTCGGATGTGTGACATTGTCTCCAATTTTATATTGAACAACTTCATCCTTCTGCTTCTGTGCTTTCTGCTGGCGCTGATACGTATCTCGAATCGGCACTGTCTTATCATGAATCCGGCTTTTTAATACTTTATCATAGTTATGATCCAACAGCGCCTCTCCTGCCTTATAATAAGGTGTCGGTGCTGCACCTATAAGAGAACAACAATATTTCCACGCACTTCCATGTGTTCCAGCCTGCCATTTATACTTCTCAGGTATCCGCATATTGTACTGCATGTAATGCGCATATTCATGCTTGAATAAATCGATACGGTCCTCTTTTGACAACGGATTGTTGACTCCGTACGCAACAAAGAGCAGGGAAAAATGAAAATGTTCCTTTTCATGAGCACTCTGCCTTGTATAGGATCCCAGAGAATCGGTCTCAAATCCAAATGTTACCGGTATTTTTGCTCCATTCAAATGAAATTTCCGGTCCAGTTCCTGATATAAATTCTGAATTAATGCTGTCAAAATTGGGATTTCTTTCTGCAGCCGCTGGCGTAAAAACTGGTTTTCTTGATCATAATAAGTCATTCTTTCATGTTTCCTCCCAGCTTTTCTATTGCCACTTCTTCCATATCTCCGGCTGATAACCGAGCGTAGAAAGTTTTCCATTTCTGACCACTGGTGTCTTAATTACAGATGGATTTTCCATCACTTTCTGAAGCTTATCCTCATCAGCAATGTATTTAATCAAAGCTAATAAATCCTTGTCTTTGCCATCCCAATTAATCATATTTTCCAGTCCACCATTTGCCTGAGCTACAGAATTAAATTCTCCTTTGCTCATGCCTTTTTCCTTCATATCTACAAACTGATACTTGATGCCGCGCTCTTTGAAAAAACGCTCGGCTTTCTTTGTATCGTTGCATTTCTTTGTTCCAAATATTTGTATATTCATTGTAATATTCCCTTCTGGATCCAAAATTGCCGTATGCCATAATCTTGCGTATTATCTTACATACTTTCTTCCTTGATTATACAAGATTTCAGTTCTTACTTTTTAATTCCGACCTTTTGAACCTTTATCTGCCTAGAATCAGCTTTACTGCATCAATCAGATCCTCACTAAATCCTTCGAGCTCATCCATCGTAATAACTCCATCTCCGACTAAATATGCAATATCCCAAATTGCCGTAGATTTCCGAATTTCAATCAGAACTCCCGGATTTTTCTTATCCTGCCTGATACGCTTCTCAAGTGTCCAGAAATGATCTGATGCATTTCCTGTGTTCGCAGGGTCAGGTACCTGTTGCAGATGTCGTCTTGTATAGGATCCCAGAGAATCCGTGTCAAATCCAAAAGTTATCGGGATTTTTGCTCCGTTTAAATGAAACTTCCGGTCCAGTTCCTGATACAAATTCTGGATTAATGCCCTCAAAATCGGGATTTCTTTCTGCAATCGCTGGCGTAAAAACTGGCCTTCTCGATTATCATAAGTCATTATTTTATGTTTCCTATTGATGTAAGGCGCTGACCCCAATGCTATGAATCTTCTGTGTTCTCGGTCACTTAATTATATATTTTGTTCCTCTGCCTTTTCCTTCAACTGCAACCACACCCTTTTCTCCCATAGTTTTAAGTAAATGTGTTGTTTTTGATTTTCCAAATGGGACATATGGTGCAATTTCACTTATTGATTTTAACATCGTCTTACTTAATAATTTGTAAATTACTTTTTCATCCTCAGTCAAATTAACATTCGTTTCAAATAGCGGCAGCACAATTTTTATAGCATTTTCTGATACCTCAAAATCTGGTTTTATCAGACTCTCTGCATACAGTTGTTTTATTCGTGTAATTCCCGTTCCAAATATCTCTACAAATCCCAATCTGTAAAACACATTTGCAAGATTTCTATTCCTTAAAACAGAAAGTTTACCTGATAAATATTCTTCGGCTGTTATTCCAGCTGGCAATCCACCAGGAGATACAACCTCTATTCTATCATCAAACATAGAAACTCTGATGTGTGAATCAATATCCCATACCCTATGAATTAAAGCATTTGCAATTGCTTCTCTGAAAGCTGCTTGTGGTATTTTCTCCATCGTTTTTCTATCAGCGCCCTGTATGACTTCATATTGGTAATAGTCTTTAAATACAGCAAGTGTTTTTTCATATACATCTAAAACTGATACATTTTCAAAGGTTACTCTTTTTTGAATAATACTGATGTTCTCACCGAACTTAACAAGATCAATTCCGGAAAAATGATTTTTATCTGCCAAAAGTCCTGCTGCATTATTAAAACCATTTGCATTGTCATACAGATTCAGTGTCTTTAAAGTATCCTGATTGAAACTTTCAATCTGAATATTTTCTTTTAGTTTATGCTGTAAAAAATCAAAAGATAGCTCCTGATCTTTACACTGTAATTCTTCAAAGCTAATATTTTTTCCTTCTAATACAAGCCTTGAAAATTCAAGTGTGTCTACCTCTATCGTTGCTGTATCATTTCGTTTGTATGCTTTCGATTTATATAAATATGGCTTCTGAAGACCACTTTTTACAGTAAGTTTTATCGTTTGATCATTATTCTGTAGTTCAAGCATATAATTTGGCTGAGGCGAAATACTGTCATTGATTTTATTTTCGATATCCAGGCAAGCCTGCTTTACATCTGGCAAGCCTTTTACATTTCCATCATCATCTACGCCAAAAAGAATCATTCCGCCATTATAATTCGAAAAGGCACTGACTGTTTTCAAAAAAATATTCGTAATCGTTTCCTTGAATTCCAATATTCTTGTTTCACGCATAGCAATCATTTCCTTTCCCAGTCTTAATGGTTATATTATATGTTTAAATACGCGAAAAATCAATCGTAAATTTTTACGATTGATTTTTCAATTGATTTTGAGTGTGTTTTTCTGTTATTCTTCTTCATTTCAATTCACGTCTTCACGGGAGACGACCAATGCCGCTTCACTTTATAGTAAGTGTTCTACCGGTTGCGATTTTTCTGGGCTGGTATAATTTATTTATGTTTTTTTAGATTTTTTTATTTTCTCTTTCGAGTCCCAGACATCCTGACAAATGCTTTCATCATTATTTTTATTTTTTTCTTTCCTGAAACCTGGAACTTTAAATATGCTTTATAAGTTTTTTCCAATATTTTCAAGTTCTTTTATAGAATCCTTATTTTTTGCAAGTTCATCACTGGCTGTTGCATAATATGATTTTTGGAAAATCATATCCCATGAAAGATATTTCGCCATGCAGTCGAACTGTTTGTCAATTAACTCATACTGGATACTGTCCACCGGGGATCCTCCCACAACGATTGTTCCAACTTTTTTATTTTTCAGCTGCAAACCGCGGCAGTAGCACTTATCAATGATAAGTTTCAACTGCGCAGACATTCCCCACCAATATACCGGAGTAGCAAAAAGAATCACATCTGCAGCAGTAATTTTATCAATCGTGGGATTTGTATCATCCTGATCAATACATCCTTTATAACATTGACAGACCCCACATCCCTTACAAGGTGCTATATGAAGTCTGTCTGGTTGGATGATTTCAATCTCATTCTTTTCTGATGCCCCTTTTATAAATGCGTCAATCGCCGTCAGCGTGTTTCCCCTTCTGGCACTTCCGTTAATAATCACAATTTTCATGTATGTTTCCTCCAGCTTCTGATTTCATGAAATCATTATACCTTTTTTCGCTTATCCTGTCATCACATTTCATCAGATCAGAACCTGTCAAAACCTTTCTCCTTCGCGATTGTCGCACGTGTGCGGCGCTTTGGACGATATGGGCGATACAGGTCTTCTACTGCCACAAGCGTTTCCGCTGCCAGAATCTGTTTCTTTAATTCTTCTGTCAGTCTCTGATTAATATCCATTCTTTTTAGTTCTTTCCACTTTCATAGGCGTTCTGCACCCGTTCGGTCAGCACTTTTCCACCGTTTGCATACCATTCTATCACAAAAGTATCAAAGTAATCCACTGGTTTCTCCCCACTAATGATCTGAAGAAATGCTTCCTGTTCCAGTTCCTGTAATTCTTGCGGAATTTCTGCATTTACATTTTCCAGAGGCAATGTCGATGTACTTGTTATTCCTGCCTTCTGCAGTTCCCCCACAGCCTGAATTCTTGACGCATACGCCGCCCATCCATTCGCGGTTGTCAGCTGTCCATTCAAGTAAGATTTACATGTATTAAAATAAGACTTTTCCAAACCGCTAAGCTCTGATACATCAAGCGTCTTATCCAGTGCTGCCTGAATATGTTCTGTCGTACGGTAAAGTGCATCCTCATAATCCACATTAATATTCAGTGGCCGGGCCGTCGGATCTACATTAATAGAAAAATAATCATTCACTTCTCTTGCCGCACTATCATTTGCATATCTAGACTGATCAAAAATCGCACTCACATACTTTGCTACAATTTCCGGATGCTCATATCCTTTACGCACCACCACATACATCCACTGGTCATACGATTCAAAAACTGATATCTTCTGCGTCTCATTTACCTGTTCTTTGTCTAAAAGATACGGTTTCCACTCTGCATTTGAATCGACATTATATGCTGCACTCAACGGGTTATTCGGAGCCCACCAGCGTCCATAGATAGCACCGCAATGTCCGGTTTTTAACAGATCATCTATGTTTTCCGTCTTTCGTAGCAGGAATCTCTGGTCGAGTATCTCATCCTCATATAGATTGTGAAGTTTCAAAAGCGCTTCTTTTGTTTCCTGTGTTACTGACCCATAAACTACATTTCCATTTTTATCCAGGATCCAGTGACATGGCATTGCACCGGCATGTATAAAAGTTGCATCCACTCCATAAGTCTGATCCGCACCGGCAACCACGTCTGTACTACAGGCAAGGCCGATTGTCTGACCGTCTCCTGCTGCATCCTGTTCTACAAATGCCCGGATCACTTCCAACGCTTCTCCTACTGTTTCCGGTTCCTTTAATCCCAACTTCTCAATCCAGTCTTTCCGCAGCCAAAGAAGCGGAGTTCCATCGTCAATCACCGTATTCGGAAATGCATATAGCTTTCCATCCACGGTTGCAGACTGTAAAAGAGAATCTCCATAACTTTCATACATTTCTTTGATCGTATCTGTCGTACACTCTTCATACGTTTCTGTAAGTTCTTCGATCAGGCCTGCTTCAATCAGGCGGAGCAGGTTATCTCTTCCCTTCACAACAAGCACGTCTGGAATATCACGATCTTCAATCGCTACATTGACCGCCTCTTCATAAGTATTGCCATCCTGCAATTCAAAGACATCTTCATTCTGAATATTAAGTATTTTCTTCAAATATCTCGTATATGCATTATTTTCGTACGTATCTCCTACAGGAAGATTCGAATTATTCGCCCCTGCAATCTTGCCAAGTGTATAGGTAACAGTCTCAGGATATTTCCCAAGTGGTGTATGCATCGCTTTATACATCAGCTTTCTTTTCACTTTAACTGCATTGTTTGCACCAGACTCACTTTGAGATGCTTTTAACTGTTCCATCTGTCTTTGACTTTCCTTCGTCTCAAAATAGGTTCCGCACCAAAGCATCAGCAATAAAATTAATGCAAGATGGGCTGAGAGAATTCGCTTTTTCATATCGTTTTTCATAACACCTTCGCCTCCGTGTTCTTCGGAATCCGGATAAAGACCCGCGTTCCTTTTCCTGGAGTACTTTCTATCTTCATCTCACCTTTTTCTCCATAAAGGACATGGATTCTGTCACAGACATTTCGCACACCATAACCGGAGGACTGATATGTCAGAATCTGATCCGCCTTCTCCTGCGTCATTCCCGCACCATTGTCCCTGATTTCAAAGAAAATGTGCTCAGCCTCTTCACGAATCGTCAGCCACAACGTCGGATTCTCATTCTCTGACACATCAATTCCATGATCGATTGCATTTTCTGCAAGTGGCTGCAGGATCAACTTCGGTATCAGATAATCATTAAGACCATCCGAAATCTGTTCAACCACACCGAACTCGTTATCATGCATAACAAGTTGGATTTTGAGATATGCACGGATGTTATCAATTTCTTTTGCCACTGTAGTCATTGTTTCACCACGATTCAGGCTTGTCCGATAATAAGTAGACAGTGCCAATGTCACATGACTGATTTCATCCTCCCCCGCTTCAATTGCTTTCCAGTTGATGATTGAAAGCGAATTATAAAGGAAATGTGGATTGATCTGTGCCTGCAGTGCTCTCATCTCACTGTTCTGAAGCTGGATCTTACTCTCATATACTTCTGAGATCAAATGGTTCATCTGATCCATCATGCGCCGAAATGACTGGATCAGCACACCCACCTCGTCTTTGGATTTACTCTGCACGGTAACTTTACGAAGTCCCATATTGATCAGGTTCATATTTTCAGTCAATAACTCCAATTGCGATACCATACGGAGGGAAAAAACATATCCCAGAAAACTCAGAAGAAGAACACTGATTAAAATAATCGGAATATTTTTGAGCAAAAGCTTATGGATTGCGTTTTCACTTACTGCCTTTGGACGATAGATATAGAAATTCCATCCTGTATCCTTCATTGTCCGCCGTACCAGATAATAATTCTCACTGATACCTTTCAGACTCTCAATATCCTTCGGACGATATTTCTTATCCATAGAACACTCGGCATAGACAATATTTCCATTATCATCCTGAATCATGCCTCCTGTATTATCTGTGAGCTGGCTCATGAATGGTTCAAGAACTTTTTCATAATCCAGACGCATCTCCAACACCGCTTTGATCGTATCATTGTCATAGAATTTCCGACTGGCAATGATTGATTTATTCACACCGCGAGTGATGCTCCACTGCATTAATGTTCCCTCATTCAACCTGGAATACCACTGTTGATTCTCCGCTTCCGACATTGGAAGAAGTGTATCTCCATGTGGCACTTCTATATTGTCAGAATATAATGTAATGCTCTGGATCTCTTTGTGATAGATCGTCGGCATCTGCAACAGTGGATCAGCCACCTTCACATATTTCAAATACTTCTCATAATCCGACTCTGTCTCCACATCAAAAATATTCCTGAGATTTTGAGAATAAGACAGATAATCAACCAGGTTCTCATAGATCTGAGACTGATTCTCAATCGAACTCACTGACTGTTCCAACATTTTCTCCAGATTGTACTGTTCCTTCTCTCGCAATTGATTCATCATGCCATACTGCATGGAAAAAGCAAGGAATCCTACCGGAACCAGTCCTGCAATCAGCATCAAAACAGACAGTTTTTTACGAAATTTCAGATTTTCAAATCGATGGATCAACTTCCGTATTTGTTTTTTCATCCGCCGCTATTCCTTTCCTGCATGCTTCCGGTGTATCTCCGAAAAACTCTCTGAAACTTCTGCAGAAGTATGAGTTGTTGGAAAATCCTACTTCTTTCGCAATTTGGGAGATTTTCATATTCGTTGTCTCTAAAAGCTCTTTTGCTTTATTCATTCGCACTTCACGGATAAAACGGTTCAGTGTCATCCCTGTTTCTTCTTTAAATACAGCGCTTAAATATCCCGGTGACAGAAAAACCATTGCGGAAAGTGTCTCTGCTCCCAGATCCTTTTCCTTATAATGGTGATAAATATATCCCTTCACGGTTGTAACTTCTGATCGGAACCCATCTTCCTGCTCTTGCATGCAATGTTCATATTCCTGAAGTACTTCTTCTACTATAGCAATCACATCATTAAGGTTTCTGCAGCGATATAATCGATCCACTCTCTTGGAAAGCATCTTTTCATCCAGCCCTTCCATCTGGTCGAGCAATTCTTTCATAATTCCAGAAAATACAAACTTTACATACATATCCGAAAATTGCTTATGCGCACGATATTTTTCTTCCAGTCTCTGAAAATCCTGACGGAGATGTGGCAGATCTTTATATTGAATATCTTTCGTAATCTGTTCCATGATTTCAGAATCTTCTGCCGGATCAGCTTTCTTCTCTTCCTGCTTCTCCCCGTGGAAAAACAGATGCTGACGTGGCTGATAGAACTGCTCTTCTAACATTCCTTCCAGCACCTTAAATTCCTCTGCCAGATTTTTTCCATCTTCGATTTCCTCACTGACTGCAAAATAACATTCACTGTCAAACTGGTGCGCAAAAAAACGATACATTTTCTCTACGATTCCATGATAATCTGCATATTTTTCCGTGAACAAAAAGATGGATTCGTTCGAATTCAGATTCACATAATGAAACTCTCTCTGCACCTCTTCCTTCAGGCTCATCAGGAAATGTTCCTCTTCCGTTTCGAAGAATCCATTTGAGGCACTGACAAGAACCATACGGGTAAATTGGGACAGATCATCTTCCATTCCATCTGTAAGTTTCTTAAACTGAACAAAATCTTCCTCTTTTCCCCCATACAGATATTTCAGTAAAAAGTATTTTTTCAGATAATCTTCTTTCTTTTCCTGCTGCTCTTTTTTCTCTATCTTAGAAGAAATATTTTCCATCACTCGTTGAAAAGTCTTATGGAATTCCTCCGGATCAACCGGCTTCAGAACATAGTCCACAACTCCATACCGCAATGCTTCTCTTGCATAAGAGAAATCATTATATCCGCTGAAGATCACGATTTCCATATCCGGATGATCTTCTCTCACTGCTTTCGTCAGCTCCAGTCCATTCATATAAGGCATCTTTACATCCGAAAATAAAATATCCACATGGTTTGATTCTAATACTCCCAGTGCATCCTTTCCATTCGTTGCTTCTAGGATCTGGAATTCTCCTTCCTCCCTCTTTAACAGAAAGCGGATTCCCCTTCGCTCCAGTTTTTCATCATCCACGATCAATATTGTAATCATTTCCCCACTCCTCCCACACGTTCACTTTACATTTTCACTATTCCTTTTATAACGTCCGAAAACAGCAGGGAATGTTCACTCACTCTCTGCTGTCTTTTTTTAATTTTTATAATTCTATTTTAATTCATTTTTTAGACAATGTCCACACTAGCCTTTAACCGCTCCGGCTACAACGCCTTCGATAATATATCTCTGGCAGAACAGGTAGAAGATGATAATCGGCACAATTGCAAGAACCAGAGTTCCCATCATTGCTCCCATATCTACAGAGCCGTATCCACCTTTCAGATACTGAACTGCCATCGGCACTGTCTTATATTTTCTCTGATCCAGTACAAGTGATGGAAGCAGGTAGTCGTTCCAAATCCACATTGCCTGAAGAATTGTAACTGTTACACAAGTCGGCTTTGCAATCGGAAGTACAATTCTGAAGAATGTCTGGGTTGGTGTGCATCCATCAATCATTGCAGCCTCTTCAATCTCCAATGGAATGGATTTCATGAACCCGGTAAACATAAAGACGGAAAGTCCTGCACCAAATCCAAGGTAGATCACAACCAGTCCCCACGGATTTCCCATATGAAGCATATTTGCGATCTTGGATAATGTAAACATTTCCATCTGGAATGGCACGATCATTGCAAACAGGCAAAGCATGTAAAGGATCTTTGTAAATTTTGTCTTCACGCGGCAGATATACCATGCACACATGGAGCAACATAAGATAATCACTGCTACAGATAAGATTGTGATAAATAAACTCCATCCAAATGCCTGAATCAGCTGTGTCTGCTTAATACCACGGATATAGTTCTCTAATCCGACATACATCTTTCCGGTCGGTATCTCGAACGGTGCTTTACTGATATAGGCTTTTTTCTTAAAGGAGTTGATAAATACCAGTATGATCGGATACAGATACAGCAGGCTGAGTAATGTAAAAATAACGGTTAATAATGTACCATGTTTTACTTTTTTATTCATTACTGCTGCACCTCCTTTGATGTTGTCAGTTTATTCTGGATCAATGCAATCACTCCTACGATAATAAAGAAGATAACTGCTTTCGCCTGTCCTACACCTTCCCAGCCAGTTCTTCCATAGAATGTATTATAGATATTCAGGGCAAGCATTTCTGACATCTTGTCCGGTCCACCGTTTGTCAATGCAAGGTTCTGGTCGAAAAGTTTAAATCCGTTTGTAAGTGTCAGGAAAGTACAGATTGTAATGGATGGCATAACCATCGGAATTGTAACATATCTTAAAAGCTGTACTTTATTCGCTCCATCAATCTGTGCTGCCTCGATCAGCTCTCCAGGAATATTCTGGATTCCTGAGATGTAGATGATCATCATGTATCCAACCTGCTGCCAGAGCATCAGGATAACCAATCCCCAGAAACCATATTTTGAAGAATATGTAAGTGTTTTCTGGAAATGTGCCAGAATACCATTTAATAACAGCTGCCATACATACCCAAGTACAATACCACCGATCAGGTTCGGCATAAAAAATACAGTACGGAAAATATTGGTTCCCTTAATATTCTTTGTCAAAAGCATTGCTACCGCAAATGCAAAAATGTTGATCAATAATACTGTCACAATTGTAAATAATGCGGTAAACCAAAGAGAGTGAAGAAAATCTCCGTCTCCAAGGATCTTTGCATAGTTGCTAAGTCCAATAAATTTAGCGTCTGTCACCGTTGTGAACTTGCAGAGCGAAAGATATACGCCTAACACAAACGGTGCAAGGAAACCTATCGTGAATGCAATCAGCGTCGGCAATACAAATACCGGAAAATATCTCTTTATTGCTTTTTGCATGTTCTTCTCCTCCTGTCTTTCTTTTCTGTAAAAAGCCTTTCTGCGCCTTTGCTTTTCACAATTCTAATTACATAATTTCAGCCTGCCCCGGTATGCTCGTTGGCAGGCTGTTTGATCTTCTTCTCTATTTCACAGCCTTTTTATCTGCCTATCCTGTGAAAAGTCTTTTTTATTCGTTTGCTGCTGCGTATTCTTCAGCCCATCCATCAACAAATGCTGTCTGTACACTATCCCATGCGCCTGTACCCTGTGCATAGTTCAGAAGAGCTCCACCAAGATTGTTTTTCCAGTTCTCAGATGGCATTGTTGTAAAGTTCCAGCTTACTGGTGTCTTTCCTGCCTCTGTATACTCAGCATTTGCTTTTACAAGCGGGTTGTCCGGAAGGTAATCTGAGAATGTTGTGAACGGTGTTACAAATCCCATCTCGTTAGCCAGCATGTCACGACCTTCATCGCTCTCAACTACCCATTTCATAAAATCAAGTGTTGCCTGAATGTCTTCTTCTGAAGCGTTCTTATTTACACACCAGTAGTTCTCAGATCCTGTACAAAGTCCCTGATTTTCTTCTCCATCAACTCCGATGTAGATTGGAAGCATTCCCATATCTTCATCTGCTACTTCATTATCTTTGATATCATTGTAAGCCCATGTACCATTCTGATAGAATACTGCTTCGCCAAGTGCAAATTCACTTGCTGCGTCATCTCCTGTCTTAGAAGAAATCATAGATGGCTCACATGTAGAGTTGTTCAGATACAGATCCCAGATCTGTTTGTAGTTGTCAAGGTATGTTCCTTTGATTGCATCTGTGCTGTCAATTCCGTCTGCCTTATACTCATAGTAGATTGGAAGATTTGCAAGGTGTGTCTTGAATCTCCAGTCAGAGGAAGAATCCATTCCTGCTGAAGTAAAAGCTCCTTCTACTCCAAGATCATCTTTGTGTGCCTGAATCTCTTCTGCAACTGTCTTAAGTGCCTGGAAGTTATTCAGATCATCAATTGATTTGATACTGGCATCCGGCAATTCGAAGTATTTGTTCAGAAGAGCTTTGTTGTAGATCAGACCATAAGTCTCAATAACATAAGCGATTCCATCTACTGCGTCGCCATCTTTTAATATATAATCGTCAGACTCGACATCTTTATAAACATCGCTGTCTGAAAGGTCATAGCAATAATTTTTCCATGTAGCAAGTCCAACCGGTCCGTTTACCTGGAACAATGTTGGTGCCTCATCTTTTGCCATCTCTGATTTCAACTGTGACTCGTAAGTTCCTGATGCTGCTGTCTGTACATCAACCTGAACACCCGTCTCATCTGTATACTCTTTTGCAAGTTCTACCCACTGGTCAGCCTGCTCTGGTTTAAAGTTCAGATAATAAACTTTTCCGGATGACTTATCTCCTTTCGCTGTTTCATCTCCGCTTGATGTGGCTCCACATCCTGCAAGCATTCCTCCTGCCATTGAAGCTGCAAGTACAAGTGCAAGAATCTTTTTCTTCTTCATAATTGAATCCTCCTTTTATGATTACTTTTCTTTGTTTTTCTTGATGATGTTATTATAAGAAAAAGTTCCAAAATAAGATATAATAAAATTCCAAGAAACATAACACTATTTCAAGATTATTGTAATTTTTGAAGATTTTGTGTATGATACAAGAGTTCGCCAAGAACCAAAAATGAAGTTTGAAACAAATAAGTAGAGAACAGCCACGAAATAGAGGGCATAGCAAACAAACCACCGGATTAGCTGGTTTTGAAAATTGAATATATAAACGCAACACCTAATTAGGAGACCGGCGAAGGCTCATCTTTAATGAGATACCCTCGTTGCCTTAGAAGATTAAGTGCCTGTGAAGTTGTAAGAACTTTTTCTTTTTTCACAGGACGTGATTCAAGAAAACCATCGGATGTATAAGGTTTTAAATCTGTGAGTATGTGCCAGATAGCGGTCAGGATCATACGGCAGCGTGCAATAATGGCTTTCTTGTGGCCACGACGTGTTTTGATACGCTTATAGCGGGTGGTAAATTCAAAATGTTTCTTCGATTTGATTAAAGCATTTGCAATCTGTACCAGAACTGGTTTAAAATAAGAACCAGCACAGGAAATCCGAGTGGATTTGATTTTACGGTCGCTCTTATCATTTCGGGGACAACATCCAGCCCAGGAGACGAGGTGTTTTGCTGTGAGGAAGACAGACATATCACCACCAATCTCTGAAAGCACCTGAATTGCAGTCATTGGATTCTTATCGAATCCAGGAACCGTTCTTATTAAGTTTAAAGCAGCCTCGTATTTATCACTGAGACGAAGGATTTCCTGTTCTACTTCTGAAATGTGCTTTTGAAGTTCGTCTATGTGATCAAGGCACTGTCTGAGCTTTACATCCTGTTCTTTCGAGATATTACCATCAACGGCCGCCTGAATTTCTTCTATTGGAGTTTTACAGCGGCTGTCAACAAAGGGTGACACATCAAATTTTTCCCCAGGGTGCTGCAAAATCTGTTCCGTAATGGAACGGGAAGATTTCCCGAATACATCAGAAAAGACATCATCAAGCTTCAGATTGGAAACAGTAAGACAATTTTGGGCACGATTCTTCTCACCGGTAATCATACAGGTGAGTTTGAAACGGTATCTTACGAGATCCCTGAGTTCTCTGATGTCAGCAGGTGGAATAAAAGAAGGTTTCACCATGCCGCACATGTATAGATCACAGATCCATTTGGCATCTTTGCGGTCGGTCTTGTTTCCTTTCATGGGTTTGGTGTATTTCGGATGGGATAGAGTAACCCGGATTTTGTGTTGCTCTAAGATATTGAAAACAGGGATCCAATACTTGCCGGTAGATTCCATACAGACATCGTTACAGTTGTATTTAGCAAGCCAGACACACAGCTGATGCAAACCTTTAGAAAAGGAAGAAAAGCGAGCCTGCTTATACTCTGTACGATTATTGGAATCCGTGATACCGATACAGGCATAAATCCATGTTTTGTGGACATCAAGTCCACAGAAGTTAAATTTAAAAATTTTAAAAGACAAGTAACTACCTCCTGATAGCATAATGATAAAACGGACAGTGACTGGTCATCCGGCGAGATCGAGTCGACTTCGGAAGAGATAAGTTTCCGGGCTACAGTTATGCGCCACTCATTGATGCCTTAACGGATGACCGACAACATATAAATATGCGAGGTTGCCGCTATACAGCCCCGCCACTCACCTCCACGTGTTCTGTAGTGTGTCAGTCTTATGGAACCATCATATCAGAAGGGAACAAAAATAGAAAGTGAAGGTAACCAACACGTTTCATGGCGCATTGGTGGCTTTCGCAGAAAGACGGGAAATAAATATGGATAAATCCATGTTCATAATAATTCTTTCTCCATAGTCAGATAGTGCAGCTAACCTAAACCAAAACAAAAAACTTCATAAACAACGTCATGGCGAAGCCCCCTTCGCTCTTTTGTTATGTCATTTTTTATTTCCAGCCCATTATACACTATTTCTGACGATTTGAGAAATTTCCTATAAAGCAAAAAAGGCTCGGTGGGTGCAACACCGAGCTTTCGTTTTTCTATTAGAAACTATCTGACAAATCAGAGCTTTAGCAGGTTGCAAGAAATAGATCGGCTTTAGGTTCTGCAACCGAACGGTTAATATAAACAAGATTGAATTCACCAGTGATCTCCATGTCCTCCACTCTAAATGTTGCCAAGTCATTTCGGCAGTGGCTAATTGGTTCATATGCAAAAGTAATCAAATGATCCATTGCAACCAAGTCGCAAATAATAGAAAAATTACTGATGGACGAATGCCGACTGAAGCTGTCCAGTGAATAACCTCTTGCGGCCACGGCTTGTTCCTGAAGCATGTGTGTTCCGGAACCTTTCTCACGCACAAGCAGGCTTTCCTGAAGAACTTCCTCAAGAGAAACGGTTCTGCCTGCAAAAGAATGACGGCGGCTGCATATGCCCAAAAAGCTCTCTTTTTTATAGAGGCGGTGCGGATACTTTTCTTTATCGAACACGCCTTCAATTATTGCAAAGTCCAATTCTCCTCGTTCGAGCATAGCAAGCAATGTTTCGGTATTGTCGACCAGCAGATCAATCTGGTGATTTTCTTTTTTTAGGAATTGGCGTACCGTTGGCACGAGAACATATTCTCCTATGGTTTTGGTGGCTCCCACCCGCAGATGCAGCATATCGGTCTGCGCAAATCCGGCGCGGAGGTCATGCTCTGCTGCCCGTGTGCTGTCGATATGCCGTTTCAGCAGCTCTGCTTCGGGCGTTCTAAGCAATTGATGCCCATCATAAACAAAGAGCTTTACGCCGTAATAATTCTCTAGATAGTGGATGTGCTGCGTTACGCCGGGCTGAGTCATTTGCAGACGCTCGGCAGTGCGACGGTAGTTCATTTCCTCGTACAGGGTCAGAAAGGTTTCCGTTCGATAATCAAGCATAACGCACCGCCCATAATTTGAGATTAACAGGTAATAATAAATGATAATTTCATTTTATCACACGGATGTGATATAATCAAGCCTGTTATCAAGCGAAAAGGAGATTCACCATGAAGATCATAAAGCTGCTACCCGGGATTGTGCTGCCGATCATCGTCGCGCTGCTGGTGGAGATGGGCATGGGAATCGTGTAAGAAAGCTACAAGATAATTGAGCAAAGCCACAGTTCAAAACAAAACTGTGGCTTTTGTCTTTGGATTGAGGAATGGCGTTACGTATTTGCTCGAATTACGCAGCTGATGGATGATGCAATTCTGAATTTCCGTCTTGGGAAATACAGCCCCAATCGCCGCAGAGAATCCCGTCAGGTTATCCGTGCAGGCAATGAAAATGTCCTCCACGCCTCGTTTTTTAGCCCGTTGAGTACCATTGCCCAGTACTTGGCACTTTCGTTTTCTCCTACCCACATCCCCAACACGTCTTTTTTAAGGGCACAACGCACATATCCTTGCTCACTCTTTTTTTCATTTTCTTGTTACGGTCTTTCGGGGCAACAGCCCCATCAAATCGCTTGTAAAGCGATTGTGTTTTCGAAAAAAGCATGATACGATATTGCCATAAGCAGTAATGTTGCAACACATAGCTACAATCTACAATAGTGAAAGGAGACGATCTCACCAATGCGATGCTCCCTTGTTTCCAACAAAATAATCCAAGCCCGTGAACGTTTGGGACTCACACAGCAGCAGTTAGCGGAAAAGCTTTGTGTAACCAACAAAGCCGTTTCCAAGTGGGAATGTGGCGTCACACTTCCTGACATCTCGCTTTTGGTGCCGCTATGCCGTGTTCTGGGTCTGACGGTGCAGGAACTGCTGGATGAATACGACGGCAAATTCGGTAATACCCCCGGCTGCCAGACCACGGAAGATCCTGCGCAGGACACGCTGTTTGCGGCGCAGCAGCACAGCCATTACCTGTATATCGATCTCAAAACCACCTCTACGGTGTCGCCCCATTTGTTTGGCCACAACCTGGAACATACCAGAGCCAGCATCATGGATGGTCTCAGCGCCCAGATGATCCGCAACCGGAAGTTTGCCGGCGCTGCGGCGCGCAACGGCGTAGCGCTGGACTGGGAAGGCATCGGCGAATGCGTGTACTTTGCCAATGAACACCGCCTTCCCGGTAGCAACGCAAACGAAGCTTATGTATGTCATTACGCGCACAACGGCATGTGGCGGCGTAACGAATGTCAGTCCCAGATGATTCAGAACCCAATTCCGAATCAGGTGAGCGGTATCCGTCAAAAAGAGCTCTTCCTTCAAAAGGACAGGAGCTATCCGTTTGCCGTCGTTGTCAAAGTACAGCAGCCGCTGGATGTGCGCGTCGCGCTCACCAACGCCGATGGTACGCAGATTTATGCGGAAACCGTTTTTCCTGTTCAGCCCGTTCTAGCGAAGGAGGATGCACAGGAAGAGGTGGATGAATGGCAGCGCTTTGAGACGATTCTGACCCCCGGCGTCGACGATGCGCATGCCGTGATAAGCATTACCTACACGGAGCAGGCACAACTGCTCATCGGCGCAGTTTCCATGATGCCGGACAATCATTTCCATACCATGCGCAGGGACACCGTGGAAAAGCTCAAGGAAATCGGCGTGCGTCTGCTGCGCTGGCCGGGTGGCAACTTTGCCGGCGAATATCGCTGGCAGGATATGTTCCTGCATCCCGACAGGCGCGCTCCCATGGAGGGCTACATGGAAAATGAAACGCAGCCCTTTACACACGGCTATGACATGCATGAAATAGACACCGACGATTTTATTGCACTGTGCCGTGAGATCGGCGCGGAGCCCTTCCTCACCATCAATGCCGCCTGGGATTCCCCCGAAGTATGCGCCGCCTGGGTGGAATACTGCAACGGCCCTGCCGAGAGCAAATACGGCAGGCTGCGTGCCCAGCGCGGTCATCAGGAGCCCTACAATGTCAAATGGTGGTCGCTGGGCAACGAAATGGGTTATGGCCACATGGAGGGCGCAAATACGCCGGATGGATACGCATCGCTGGTGGAAACGCATGCGCGTGCCATGCTGAAGGTTACGCCGGATCTGAAATTTGTTTCTTCCGGCCCCTATCCGAATCAGGAGTGGGTAGATGTTTCCATCAAGAAGCTGGCTCCCATTGCGCCATACGTTTCTCTGCATACGTACAATTCAGTCCATTGGGACTTCACCTCTCCGGAGGGCATGGAGCGCTGCTATAACGAAATGATCCGCATGCCCATCCACAATCTAGGAATCCTGCGCAGGCTGCATGACATGCTCCCGGAAAAGACATTCATCTCCTACGATGAATGGAATCTGTGGAAAACATGGTGCCGCAATCCTTCCTCCATGGAGGGCATCTTCACTGCGCAGATGCTGCACATGTTCATGCATGAAAGCGAAAAACAGCGCATGCCCATGGCCTGCTACTTTGAGCCGGTTAACGAAGGCGCCATGCAGGTGCATCCGGATCATACCGAGCTGACGGCAACCGGTCAGGCCTTTGCGCTGCTCTCCCGGCATGCGGGCGGAAAGCTGTGTACGGTAGATGGTGTAGAAGACTTTGAAGTCGTTGCCACCATCGATGATCATCATGTGCTGACCCTGACGATGCTCAACCTGAACTGGCAGGAGGAAACTACTTACTCTCTGAATAAATGCGGAACAATTCTGGAAAACAAGGTACTTCAGGCCGAAAATCTGTTGCCTGGTACCCCGTTTACGGAAAATCCCCTGATGATTCATGTCGAGGATGATATTATCAAGGCGAAGCTTCCACCCCGCAGCGTTGCCTGTATCAGTATTTCACTCGTCGAATAACATACACGGAATGCAAAAAGAATAAAACGAAAACAGCAAGTCGCTCACAGCATGAAAGGAGTAATTTTATGAAAAATGGAAAGTTGACGGTTGCCATCGTGGGCATGGGGTTCGGCAGCTGCTTCCTGCCCATCTATCTGAAGCATCCGGATGTGGAGCATGTCATTATGGTGGATACCAATCCGGACCAGCTGAAGGCGCTAGCAGATATGTACCTGCTGGACGAAAGCTACTACACCACCGACTTTGAAGCGGTATTGCAGAACCCAGATGTGGATGCGGTCCATCTGGTCATTCCGCCCGCGCTGCATGCGCCCATGTCGGTTCAGGTGCTCAACGCAGGCAAGCACTGCGCCTGCACCATCCCCATGGGTATGTCCATGAAGGAGCTGGAAGACGTTATCAAGGCGCGGAAGGCTTCCGGCAAACACTATATGTTCATGGAAACTTCCGTCTACACCCGCGAGTATCTGTATGTGAAGGAGCTGTACGAATCCGGCGCAATGGGCAAGCTGCAGTATATGCGCTGCGCCCACTATCAGGATATGGAGGGCTGGCCCTCTTACTGGGACGGCTTCCCGCCCCTGGCACATCCCACCCATGCCATCGGCCCCTGTTTTGCTCTGGCAGGGCAGCGTCCGGTCAGCGTCTTCGGCAGAGGCTCCGGCAAGGTCCGTCCGGAACTGGAAAAGCAGTACGGCTGCCCCTTCGCCTTTGAGTCTGCTCTGGTGGCCTTGGAGGATGGCGAGACGACCGTTGAAATGGAGCGCTTCCTGTACCATGTCGCCCGTGGCTACAGCGAATGCTTTAATATCTATGGTGAAAACAAGTCCTTTGAGTGGGATCAGCTCAACGGCGACAAACATGTGATGTTCAGCCGGGATCTGGTTTGGGAGAACGAGAACCGCGGCGGCAAGATCGATGAGGAATACGTTCAGGTCCCCGATTATGCCCATCTGCTTCCGGACGTCATTGGCCGGTTTACCTACGAAGTGGCCTATGACGAGGTCAATCCCCATCTGTCCTTCAAGCAGGGCGGCGGTCATGGCGGTTCCCATCCGCATCTGGTCCATGAGTTCGTTACCAGCATTCTGGAAGACAGAACTCCCTTCCCCTCCGATATCGATGCGGCCTACTGGACCGGCGTTGGTCTCCTGGCCCACGAAAGCGCCATGGAAGGCGGCACCGTAAAGTCGCTGCCCAAGTACGAAGAGCTGTAACGGGAGCCGGTAAAAACGCAGTCTCCCCAAAAAAGCCGAACCAATCGTTCTGCCTCAAATTGTCCATACAGCCAAGAGGGCTTGCCTTGATTTTGCCCAGCAATGCATCTTCAGCAAAGACCGCGGTCAAGGCTTCTCCCACAATAAAAAAGTGTCTGCGACACTCTCAACTCCCCTAACCCCTCATTCATGAGGGGAAGGGGTTTTCTTATCTCCTTCTTTATTGTAAAATTCTATTATGAATATATTACAATCCATCTTTACCGATTATTATGAACTCCATCCTCGTCCTGCTGTCATTGAAAATGTCAACAAGATGATTCATTGTGGTGACCCTTCTTACGGTGGTGCCATGTATGGCTGTCCTCACTGTGGAAATCTTAAATTTGTTCCCTTTCGCTGTAAAAGCCGTTTTTGCCCTTCCTGCGGAAACAAATACAACCAGCTTCGTTCTTTTCATATGTCCTGTAAGCTTGTTTCTTGCGTTCATCGCCATTGTGTTTTCACTATCCCAGCGGAACTTCGCGTTTATTTTCTCGAAGACAGGACTCTCTTAGATTGTTTATTTCATTCTGTTCGTGATGTTGTTTTACGCATGTTTTCCAAAATGAATAAAACCGAAAACTTTACTCCTGGGCTTATCTGTATTCTTCACACTTTTGGGCGTGATTTAAAATGGAATCCTCATATCCACGCTCTCATCTCCGAGGGTGGGGCTGGTAACATCACTCCTTGGCGTCCTGTCAAACACTTTGATTACAGTTTCCTTCGTAATGCTTTCCGCAAAGTCCTGCTTGAACGACTTACCTCCCGCATTGGTCCGACTTTTCGCAAAGTCAAAAATGAAATGTACACGAAACACGCTGACGGCTTTTATGTCCGTGCAAAGCCAAATCTTTGCACTCCTGATATCACCATTAAATACATCAGCCGATACCTCGGCAGACCTGTTATTGCCACATCGCGTATTGATACTTATGACGGCAAAAATGTAACCTTTCATTACACCAGACACGAAGACAATAAAACTGTTACTGAAACCATTCCTGCTTTGAACTTCATTCAAAAACTCATTGTCCACATCTCCGAAAAACATTTTAAAATGCTTCGCTACTATGGGATATATGCCAAACATCATAAGCAGGAAATGAAGCTCCGTAAATGTATTTCTGCCGAAAAACAATGTTTCCTACATTCTAGTTAGCAACCACCTGTTCAACTGGTGGTTTATTATTAGCCCTCCAAAGGGCTATTGTTACTGCTCGC